>NZ_MAEY01000007.1:0-128261 GCF_002013745.1 Mycobacterium sp. D16Q16 | reverse complement strand
CACCCGCGCACTCCCCGTGATCTTGCCGATAGCCTCCGCCAGCCAATCACCCACCCGACGCGCTGCATCTACATCTACCGACGCATCCAAATCCATCACACTCTCCCAATCTCTGCACGCGAACCTACCCAAGTGAGCCAAGATCATCAGGCGGCGGTGAACTCACATCCAAACCATGGCGGGCCAACCACTCGGTGACACTGACTGATGCGGTGCTCTCATCAAGATCAAGCACTCGCCGCGTTTGGGTGTTGATACGCTTCACACCGATCTCGCTGATGATGATCAGTTCATGCTGCACCCCCGACACAAGAGCCTTCTGCCGTTCAACATTCTCCGGCGGCACCTGCTCGATGCGCTTGCGCGCCTTGTCCATAACCTCCACCAACCGACCCGTGGTCCGCCCAATGACAACACGGACCTGCCGAAAACCCTCCGAGATCACCGCCAGTCTGCGCGCCATCACCGTGGCCTGCGCAAACCTGTCCCCGTTGACCTTCTCCAGGCGGGCACGCAACTCGGCGAACTGCCCACCAGGCCCCTGCCTGTCCAGATCAGCCAGCCACACCCGCGCCAACTGCTGGCGCTCACGCCAAGCCTCCGTCCGCACCGCATAAAAGGCAGCATCGGTAGCCTGCACCGCGAGCCCAAACCCACGACCAGCCTGATCCATCGGAGAACCACGCGAACCAAACGCAGACAAATCCACAGGTGGCATCGGCTCTGCAGGCGGCTCATCCGACAGCTCCCGAACCATCGCCACCAACGCCTCAAACCCGCCGCTACCTGCCACACCCGGCACCCTAACCGGCAACACAACCACACCACCGCACAACGACTACTTCAACGCGGGGTTCTCGCTATCGGGCTTCTGGTTCCACAACGGCGGCAAGGATTCAATCCGCGCGCGTAGCGCATCCACCTGGCCTGTTGTCTGTGCCACAGCACCCAGCTCCGCGATCCCGGCCATCGCAGACATCCACGCCACCAACCCATCACCGACCGCAAACAACGAGGCGTTCAACTCGCCCATCGCTTTCATCGCCGCACAGGCATGCTCTTCAGAGGCCAGCGCCGACATCTTTGCCCTTGCCGCCGCATTACCCGCCGCGAGCTTCGCCGCCGACTCCCGTATCTTCGGGGCCAACGCCGCCATCGCCTCGCGGTCGTGCACCAACTGCTCGGCCTGGCTCCGTTGCGGCTTCTCAGACATCTGGCGCACTCCTATTTCGACACGGCCTGCCAGCTAACCTAACGGCTACACCGACATCACGCACTACCCCTCAGCTCTTCCGCATACGCCAGTTTGGCTGCTGTGAGAACCTGACGAGGTGAAAAGCCCTCACGCACTGCTAGAGATGCTGCGGACTCAAAGAGACATCCTGGCAGAGGAGCCCGACAGCGCCGGAGAGTTCAGTGTGGCCGTCTACGAAGTACTTAAGGAACTGACCCGCCGCACAGAAGTCATCGCCGAGCAGTATCCCGAAGACGAAGCCATGACTTTGCGGCTCATCCTAGAAATGCCCGCCGTCATCGCAGCCCTCACAGTGATCACAAACACGACAGCTGCCTTGAACAGCCTGATCGCCGAGGGCCTCGACGCTGTGGGAGCCCGCCGCGAGGTGCTGGTCAAATTCCTCGACCGTATCCGCTCAGAAGGCTTCGACGTTTCCGAACACCGCGATGTCACCGACCCCGAGGTGCTCACCGACACCCACACCTGGCCTGCCCTAGAAGACGACGCCGACCCCGAACTGCGCGTGCAGCAAGAGGCCGAGAAAACCATCCGCGCCGAACGCGCCACCGCTTACCGCGAGCGCCTGGCACGCATGGGCACAGCGTTTGAGGACACCCAGAACCACTACACCCAGCAAGTCCGCAACCTCATCCCCACCGTGCTCGACGGATAGAACGCACATCAACCCACCCGCTGATCTCGTCAGGCCGCAGACCTGCACGCCGCCGAGCACGACTTCTCCGTAATAACACCCCTCTCTAGGACTGATTTCCCCACACGGCCCACCCGAAGCGGCATTTCGTGCAGCTGCACTCGGCGTCAATGTCCCGCGTTCGATTGCAGCGGGAAAACAACTCCATGTACGGACCAGGACTCAGATCCATCACCATCTCGGGAAACTCAGACGGCTTTTGCGAGTGCTTACGCCGTGGCGAAATGAACCCCGCGCCCTCCTGCCCGTAGCCCAACTCGACAGGCACCTCGGCACCGCCTCGGGTGCCGAATAACACGATTTCCGTGCCCACCCGGAAGTAGTTCCCCATACCCATTTGCGGTTTCATCCACATGAGCTGCGTGCGGTACTCGAACCCCCACGCCTCCATCACTGAGAACGCTTCAGGAAGGTGCGGCGAGGTAGACCACAGATAGAGATGAGCATCATCGGCGGCGCTGTCCGCCACCACCGTGAGCGCACGAATGTCGTCGATGGACATGGTGTCGTAATGGTTCTCAGCGGCACCACGCGAGCTGGTGTTCTGATACCGCCAGGGTGGGTCAGCCACAAACGTCCGATACCTGGTCACATCCATCACCCAAGTAGATCAGGCAGCCCGCCGCTTCATCCCGCCACCTCGTCCTCGACCGACTCCTCCTCAACATCACGTCGAGCACGCCACCCCGCGACCCTGCACGCCTCGGAACACCAGCGCCGCCGACGGCCTCGTTTCGGGTGCCGCAACACCGCTGAGCACCCCACACAACGGTGCTGCGTTTCCGTAACACCAGGCCCCTCCTGTAACGGAAACTCCCCCTCTTCGGAGCCGTCTCCCAGCCCCTCCAGAGGTCGATTCGACCACAGCACCTCGACCCGCCGGCCGTCCCCACTCCCCTGTGAAGTCAGCATCGGAAGCTCCACCCGGTACCAGCCGTCCAGCGCCGAGTCCCACAACTGCGAGGCGTATCCCGACACCACAACAGCCGCGTCAGCCCCCACGCACGCTTCCGCCAGCTCCCGATGCGCCTTCTCTGACCTCATCTCGACCCGATACTCCCCGCCCCTCCTGACGCCCTTATCGACTATGTACGGAGGGTCCACATACAACAAGGTGTTACGGTCACCCCCGTACGCCGAAATCAGCTCGACGGCTGGCCTGCACTCCAAGCTCACTTTTTGAATCCTCTTGGCAGCAGCACTAATCCGACCCGCGTACCGTTGTAACACGACAGGCATCGGGGTGGACACGGGCCGCAAATCGTGCCGCCAGCCCGTGCGGGTGAGGCTCCCAGACCTCCCTTGCGTCAACGCCACGAACACCCGCCGCGCAATCTCCAGCTCGTCCAGCTCACTCGAAATCTCTTGCGCCAGTGCCCTTTCAGCCCGACTGTGCGGGGTCAGAGAGCACACCCGTTCCAAGTCGTCGGGACGGTCCCGCAACACCCTCCAGAAAGTCATCAGGTGGTTATCCAAATCGTTGACGGTCTCTTGGCGCGAGGGCCGCTTCGCCAGCAGGACAGCCAGGGAGCCCCCGCAGACCTCGATGTAGTGTTTATGTGCGGGCAACACCGAAGCCAGCCGTGGGGCTAGCCAGGCTTTTCCACCGAAATAAGGCACGGGAGAACGGGTCACGTGGCAGATGTTACCGGGAATCGCCTGTACTGCTGGGATTTCCGCACCCGCACGACACCTCGCGCTCACCAGCGACCTTGTGACGATGACACACTACGTACCACGGAGTGTCGTGCCGGTCGGAATCGCTCAACCCGTCCCACCAGGTCGTCCACTCGGGCACATCCTCCACGGGAATGGCGTGGATTTGTCCCACAGGTAGTGAGCGAGGACGCTCGCCTTGCTCACCGGCGAGGATCCTCACCACCTCGGATTCTGACATTGGACTCCATGACATCGCGTCGGGCGACAACAGCTCGTCGATGCGCGTGATGATGTCGTCGGACTGGCCGGGGTTCTCTCCTGCGAGCCACTTCTCGGCTTCTCCAGCAGCCCATCGCAGTTCGGCGGCCGACTCGTAATCCCCACGTTCCGAGCACCAATGCGCAACCTCGCGGGCTAGGTCTGGTGTTAGGGCCTGCTCCCGCATCGAGCGGAAGAGATTCCAGCAGCCCGTGACGACGACCCATTCGGCGACGACCGCAGCTCTCACGCCACTACTCTGTGCCGCCCGACGATGCGGAACACCGTCGCCCTGGACACTGAGAACATGCTCATCAACTCACTCACGGGCTCACCCGACTCATAGAGCCGAACCAACCGATCCTGCTGTGCTACATCGAGTTTCGGTGGTCTCGTCGCGGGCAGACCCCGAGCAGTGCGCGCCTCACGAGACGCCTGGCGACGCTCCTTGCCCAGCTCCAACTCCAACTCAGCGATGGACGACATGATCTGCACGACCGCGCGCCCCGTGGGAGTCGAAGTGTCCACGCCTTCTCGCAAGCTCCGCAGCGCGATGCCCCGCTCGGTCAAATCCGCTAGCGCAGAGGCAACTTCACGAACGCTGCGACCGATACGGTCCACCGCTGTTACGACCAGCGTGTCACCAATCCGCAACCAGTCCAGGCATTCCGTCCAGCCAGGACGTTCGCTCCCAGCTCGACCGGAAGCTACGTCGGAGAACTCGCGGTCGGCCTGCACACCCGCCGAGACCAGAAGGTCGCGCTGCTGCTCGACCGACTGGTGACCCGTGGACACTCGGACATACGTCGCCGTGCTCATTCGGCACCATTGTGAGACAGGTTGTGCGACTTCGGATATGACACCAAGATGTGAGACTGCGCGACCTGCATATTCATTCCACCCTCGGGGTGTTGTTGTGGGGGTAACACATCTAAAGATGTGAGACGGGCATAGACAGCGGCGATGGTCAGCCGCTCGACGGGAGTCAAGGGCGGCTCGGTCTCAGACATCAGACCCGACCTCCTCGACGTACTTGTGCACCAAGCGCGCCCAACACCAACGCAATTCCCCCACTGCCGCTTCCCTGGCCGCATCGCAGCACTGGCTCAGTACGGCATCGTGAGTGTCCTCTGCGTGACGGGACTGGAGGGTGCGAGCAGCACCGAGCACACGAGACCAGCCGAGTGTCAGCGTCGCCCATGCCTCGGGATGGTCGGCTGCCGAGCAGCGCTGGGCATCGGGGCCGTGGAGGTGTTGCGGTTCATCGAACAGCTCGGCGAAGCTCATCAGATGACCTCGGAGCGTGGGGTTTTCGGACATGACTCGACGCTAGAACGGCTGGGCGACGAGGGCAATCGAGGAGGGTGAACGTCCCCCGAGCTGGTCAGGGGTATGAAGAAACCCCCGGAGAAAAGTGGGCTCCGGGGGCTTCTAGCGGGTGATCACGCGGCGGTCTGGTGAATCTCGAAATCCACGTTCATCGTCATCAGTGTGTCTACCAGGCGAGTGAGCGTTTCATTCGGCTGCTCGCACGCTGAACACGCTGGCGTGCTGGTGTTTTCGAGCATCAGTGCGCTCCCTCTGCGAGTTCCTCTTCCCATCGACTCAAATCTTCAAGATCCGCGTCAAATCGACATTCGGAACACACAATAGCCTTGTCAACTTCCGACATGTCTCTCGCATCACATTCATCGCCGCATCTTGGACAGTTCCGCATCGCACGACATTCGGAACATACGATAACCGTGGCAACTTCCACCATGTCTCTCTCATCACATTCGTCGCCGCATCTTGGACATTCCAGCATCACATTTCTCCTTTCTTCTTGTGCACCAACCTTTTCAGTGCACCCAGTGGATGCCAGGGTCACGAACCCCACGTGCCGCACCCTGTTATCGGGTCGGCAGCACCCTCCCGGTCACGCGGCTCGTCGCGCCCGCTTCGGCTTGTCGAACACCCACAAGTACGAATGCACCTTCCGTGCGTGCTTCTGCGTGTTCCACCGGGTCTGCGGCGACTTCGACGGCGGCACTAGAACGAAAAAATCCCGTGCGTAGTAGCCCAGTTCGACTGCATCGCTGTGAATCTCGATGTGACTCCACTGCTGCTTGCCAGACTCAATCTCGTCTTTGCACTTCACCCAGAGCTGTCCACTCGGACGTAACACCCGCAGTGCCTCGGCCATCCCAGCCCGGTACAGCTTGCGGATGTCCGCGTGGCTCATGCCCTTCGTCGTAGCCGCATTGTTATAGCGGTCGTCGGTCACGTGCTTGCCCGGGTTGTGGATGTACGGGGGGTCGAGCACCACCAGATCAACCGATTGGTCGGCGTCCGGGAGAGCACGGAAGTCCGTGCGCACCACGCCGTCGTGACCGCCGATGTGATCAGCGATGTCACTGCCCTGCAACGCGAAGCGGGAAGTATCCGTGGACTTCCAGAACGCCCCCTTTCCCCAGGTCACGTCCCTCACGACTGAGCCGTCTGGGACGTACAGCTTGGCCAGCAGGTCAATGAGGGCGGCGTTGTTGCCGAAGACGGTTCTCCCGATGTCGGGGACTTCGAGCACGGACTGCACTGGCCCAGTTGGGGAATCAGATGGCGACAGGTAAGTGAAGCCTGACCGCGCGCCGAGGTCATCCGGAGGCGCTTCTGATAGCTCATACGGGGTGGCGAACATCAGGTTCATGCGATAACCTCTTTCGTGAGAGTTGATTTCTTCTGAGAGCCCGCCGCTGGCACGGCGGGTTTTTCTTTTGGGGCGAACCCCGTTCCCCGATCCCGCGCCGTTGCGAGAGTCGGGAAGTCTTTAGAAAATCCAGACCTCTGGCGGGTCCAGCGCCACGCGAATCTTTTGCTCCAGTTCGTCGTCGGCCAGCAACGCGGCGGTACCGGGGTCGTCGGCCAAGAGGCTGGCGGGCTCGTCGCCGCGCAGCCACGAGGTCACAGCTTCTCGGTAGATGTACTCGATTTCACCCAGCGTCGATTCGTGAATGTCCATCACGGACAGCACTTCTCGCACCTTGGGTAACACGTCAATCCACCGTGTGAGAACGGTCAAGTACGGGTCGGTGGTGTCCGTGGCCTCGGCCTTCGCGGACACGATCAGGTCGTGGAGCGCGGCGGTCGCGATGTCGAGAGAGCTGGTCATCAGGCCACCCCCTCAAACACCGACCGCTCGTACGCCTCGACATCGGCCAAGCGGTACATAACTCGCTTGCCGAACCGTCGGCCTGCGGGTCCGCGCCCCTGGACAGACCAGTTATCAAGTGTCCGTGGGCTCATGTTCCACCGTTCGGCCAGCTCAGAGCGGGTAACAAACGGGGTCTCTGGTACTTCCATCGTCCTCAGCCTTTGTGTTGTCACACTATTTTAGTGTCTATTGCCGTGTATACACACCACACTACCATGTGACTTCACGTCGTCAACCCCCATTCGCACGTAAATTCACAACATGCGGTACTCTGCTGTTCATGTCGTGGCAACAGGAGCAGACGAACCGAGTTGGACAGGCGGTCCGCGCGCTGCGCGGAACTCGCAGCGTTGCGTGGCTCAGCGATGAAACAGAAAAACTCGGATGCAGGGTGACTAAAGCCCTCATTACCGACATGGAAATCGGACGCAGAAAATACGTCGCCGTGCACGAAATATCGCTTCTCGCAGCGGTTCTCGGGGTCACACCCGCTGTTCTGCTGACCTGGGGAGACATGCCAGACGGCGAGGTGGAGGTGCTTCCCGACCGTCGTGCACGCGCCGAACTCGTGGCCGACTGGTGGGGTGGTGAGCTGATGGGTGAGCTAATACCTGCTGGTCAGGGACTCCCGCGAGATCAGGACACCGGCGAGCTGATGTACCTCACCCGGCAGCGACGAGACACCAAGAAGCTGCTCTTCCGCGCTCAGCTACGGACGATTGACGGCACCACCCCGCTGGACAAGCGGCTCGTGGCGGAACTACGGGAGCGACTGGAGAGCTTGGAGAAGCGCATCGGGGAGCTGCACGACAAGATAAACGGGAAGGCTGATGGCTAGACCGAGACTCAAGATTGGCACGCGCGGGAATATCAAGAGGACGCAGCTCGCCACGAACACCTGGAAAGCGCACTGCTACTACAGGGGTCTCGACGGCGAACGGAAGCAAGCAGAACGCTCAACACCTGTAGGCGCTAAGGACAAACACGGCGCTGCGGCTGAGGCGGCGTTGGAGGAATACCTCCGGGAACTACTCGGCGGCGGCTCGGGCGGTGACGGCGAAGAGTCCAGTCGCGGCACCCTCGTCTCAGTCCTGCTGGAACGTCACCTGCAGGCCCTGATGGCGGCGGAGAAGGCACCGCGCACCATCGACACGTACAAGCTGCGGGTGAAGCACTGGAACTCGGTGGCGAGCGGCATCACCGTGGGCGACTGCACACCAGGGCGGCTGAACCGCCACATCGAACAAGTGCGGAAAGCACATGGGGACACCGACGCCAAGCAACTCCGCTCGTTGCTCGGTTTCGCCCTTGACTACGCGGTAAACGACGGTGTGCTCGACGCGAACCCCGCACGGGCGACGAAGACCCCGCCGACCAAGAAGAAGCCGAAGGACAACGGGGCGCAGCCCATCGACCAGACCGTTCTCCCCGTGGTGTTGAAAGCACTGCTGGAATCGGAGGTGTGCCGAAAGAAGGACGTTACCGACCCCATTCTGATGCACCTGGCGACGGGGCTGCGCGTGTCCGAAGTCCTCGGCTTTCTGTGGGCAGAGTTCGACCCCGACGCGGCGACCATCACCAGCACAGGGCGTATCGTCCGCCAGGGCGGCGTCGGCCTGCTGCGAACACCGACTGAGAGCAGCTCCAAGGGCACCCCCGACGTGATCCACCTGCCGCCGTTCGCCGTGGCTGCGCTGCTCACCCGTTCCCAGGATGAGCGCCCTAACAAGCTCGGCTTAATCTTCCCATCCTCGGTGGGCACGATGCGAGACCCGAACGGGTTCGCGCGCCAGTGGCGTGAAGTGCGCGGCGAGCTGGAGCACCTCGCGGACACGACGGGGCACAGCTTCCGTAAGACGCTCTCCGACCTCGCAGCGGACAAATCAGGCGACCCCCGTGTGGCGGCTGACGTGCTCGGACACCGCGACGTGGCTACGACGCTTCGGCATTACCTATCGCGTGGACGCCAGCACCCCGAGGTGGCTCAGTGGATTGAGAAGGCGGTCACCGGAGAAAGCGCCACAACTTCGGAAGTCGGCGTAGACGTAAGTACCGAGTAAATAACGGATGGGGTTCTTGAAAATGAAGCAGGTCAGAGGGAAAATACCCTCTGACCTGCCTACCTAGTAGCGGGGACAGGATTTGAACCTGCGACCTCTGGGTTATGAGCCCAGCGAGCTACCGAGCTGCTCCACCCCGCGGTGGTGAACACAAGGTTACCGGGCGCAGTGCGTGGCGCCAAATCGTTAACCTGGCCTGCACGTTCTCGGCACCGAGAAGTGGTTTCGTCCCTGCCACTTGCGCTTTCACGCGGTGGCAGGGACGACCCGTTTCTACTTGGCCTGTGTGAACTTGGTCATCGCGTCGTCGAGGCTCTTGAGGGCCTGTCCGTACCGTGCGAAGTCCCCACTCTTCTGGGCGTCCTTCACCTCTCCGATGGCCTTCTGAACCTCCTGCAGCGCGGCAGCCTTCGCAGAGGACAGATCCGCGGATCCTGCGGGCGGTGGCGCCACCGGAGGGACGATCGGAACACTCTGACCGCTCGGCGGCGGTGCGTTGACGCTTCCGGGCTCGGCCGCCGGAGCGGTGGCCGTCGCACCGGCCCCCGGCCCGAACACCATGTCGAGCGCGTCCCTGACCGTGGTCGCATAGCCGACCTTGCCGTTGTAGAACATGCCCACACGGATCAGACGCGGATACGACGACTGATCACCCTGGCCCGGCGAGGCGTACAGCGGCTCGACGAACAACAGTCCCCCGTTGGCCACCGGCAGCGTGAGCAGGTTGCCCCATTTGAGGATGTTCTGGTTCTTGATGATGCCGACGTGTGAGGACACCAGGTTGTCGGTGGTGATGGCGTTGTTCACCAACTTGGGGCCCTGCACTGTCCCGGGGACCGTCAAAACGGTTATCTTCCCGTACGTTTCGGGATCCGAGCTGGCACTGACATAGGCCGCCAGGAAGTCACGCTGGAAGCGGTTCAGCGCACTCGTCAATTGGAACGACGCCGAATTGTCATTCTTGTTAATGTCTTTCGCCACAATGTAATACGGCGGCTGCGACCCGGTAGGCGCATTCGGATCATCCGGCACCTGCCAGAAATCACTGGTCGAGAAGAACGTCACCGGGTCATTGACGTGGTAGCGCGCCAACAGGGTCCGCTGCACCTTGAACAGATCTTCCGGGTAGCGCAGATGCCGCGCGAGATCCGAGGAGATGTCACTCTTCGGCTTCACCGTTCCCGGGAAGATCTTCATCCATGCCTTAAGCACGGGATCCTTCTCGTCCTGCTGGTACAGAGTCACCGTGCCGTCGTAGGCATCCACCGTGGCCTTGACCGAGTTCCGGATGTACGAAACCTGCTGATTGGGCAGCGCTCCCCCGGTCCTGCCCACCTGGCTGTCAAAGGTGGCCTCCGACAACGACGTCTGCTGCGAGTACGGGTAGTTGTCCAGCGTGGTGTAGCCGTCCACGACCCAGACCATGCGCTTGTCGACGATCGCAGGGTAGGTACCACTGTCGACGGTCAACCACGGCGCCACCGCTTCCACGCGGCGGCTCGGATCGCGATTGAACAGGATCTTGCTGTTGTCGCCAATAACATTGGAGAACAGGAAGTTCCGCTCGGCATACTTCAGACCGAATACCGTCCGCGCCAGCGCGCCGCCGACGGGAACGCCGCCGGTGCCGGTGTAGGTGCTGTTCTTGGTGCCGGCATTGTTCTCGTAGTCGTACTCGCGGTCGTTGCCGTTCTTCCCGACGATCGCGTAGTCGTTGGTGTCGCTGGCGATGATCGGGCCGTAGTACACGCGCGGCTGAGCCAGCGGCGCCGGGCCGTCGGACAGTACCTTGCCGCTGTCGTCGACGGCGTTCACCAGGAACTCCGGGTACCCGCCGTTCTCGTCCGGCTTGTCTGCCACTCCCCGCACGGTGTTGGCCGGTGCCGCGATGAACCCGTTGCCGTGCGTGTACACGGTGTGCCGGTTTATCCAGTCCCGCTGGTTATCACGAAGTTTGGCCGGATCGAGCTCGCGGGCGGCGACCACATAGTCGCGCAGCGAGCCGCTCTTGTCCTGGTACCGATCGATGGACAACGAATCAGGGAAGGCGTAGAAGTTCTTGCCCTGCTGCAACTGCGTGAAGGCCGGGCTCACGATGTTCGGGTCCAGCACGCGAATGTTGGCCATCGTCGCGCGATCGGCGGCAACCTGCTTGGCCAGCTGCTCGCTCCCTGTGGGCGCCGAGGCCGTGCCGCTGTAGTCCCGGTACGTCACGACGTCATCTGTCAGGCCATAGGCATCGCGCGTCGCCTTGATGCTGCGCGCGATGTACTCGCTTTCCTTCTGCGCCGCATTGGGTTTAACGCTGAACTGCTCGACGATGAGCGGCCACCCGGCACCGACCACCAACGAGGACAGCAACAGCAGCGCCAGGCCGATCGCGGGGATCCGCAGATCCTTGAGCACCAGGGCCGAGAACACCGCGACCGCGCAGATCACCGCGATGGCCAACAGGATCAGCTTGGCCGGCAGCACGGCATTGATATCGGTGTAACCGGCGCCGGTGAACGGCTTGCCGGCGCGCGTGTGAGAGAGCAGCTCGTACCGGTCGAGCCAGTACGCGGCGACCTTGAGCAACACCAGGATTCCGGCGAGAGTCACCAACTGGATACGGGCCGGACGCGACAGCGTGCCGGAACGACCGGACAGCCGAATTCCGCCAAAAATGTAGTGCACCAAGGCGTTGACGATCAGCGCGACAAACACGGCGATAAACAGGTAGGTCAGCACAAATCGGTAGAACGGCAGCTCAAAGGCGAAGAATCCGAGATCCAAACCGAATTGCGGATCCTTGATACCGAAGTCGCCGCCTTCCAGGAACAGCTGCACGGGCATCCAATAGCTTTGGGCCACAATGCCGGCCAGCACCCCGATGAGCACGGGAACACCGATGACGAAAAGTCGCACCCGCGACAAGATCAAAGCCCGGTATTGCGCCAGCGCGTCGCCAGGGCCCTTCGTGGGCACGAACACGGGCCGCGCCCGATACGCCAGCCCGATACCCGCGAAAACCACGGCACCAACCAGGGTTCCGACGATCAGAAACAAGGTGAGCCGGGTCAGCAGCACTGTGGTGAACACACCACGGAATCCGAGCTCGCCGAACCACAACCAGTTGATGTAAGTGTCGACCAGGCGTGGGCCGATCAACAACAACACCACGATCACCAACGCGGCGGCGACCAGTCGCCGGCTCCGTCGGGTCAGTCGTGGCAGAGCCCCATTTGGCCGCATTCCCACGTCGCTACGCTCCTCGTCGAGTGTTCAAGCACGGCTCAATTTTCGCGCTTCGCTTCTCAGCCCCACTGTAGCCGCAGAACAGCGGGCATCGTCCTGCATCGATGGTGGTGAGGTTGGCTAACAACTAGGCGGCTGATCACCGCGATTGAGGGCATTGAGCCCATCAACCGCTTCGGTCAAGGTGCCGACCTTGACCAGGGTCAGCCCCTGCCCACCGTCCGTCTTCGCCTCGGCGCAGTTGGCCGCGGGCACTAAGAACACCGTCGCTCCAGCGTCTTTGGCAGCCAGCATCTTGTGGGTGATCCCGCCGATGGGGCCCACCTTGCCCTCGGCATCGATGGTTCCTGTTCCGGCGACGAACTTTCCACCGTCGAGCTCATCGGGGGTCAGCTTGTCGATCACCGCGAGGCTGAACATCAACCCGGCCGACGGCCCGCCGATATTGGCCAGATTGAAATCGATGGTGAACGGCGCCCACGGTGCCTGCACCACGCCGACCCCCAGGAATCCGTAGTCACGATCCCCGTTCTTGCCGAGGGTGATCTTCACCGTGCCACTGGGGGAATTCTTGCGTTTGTAGTCGAGCGTGACCTGGTCGCCCGGCTTTGTCTGCTTGAGCAGTCCGGTGAATTCCTCAAGCGTTGCGACCGGCCGCCCATTCACGGCGGTGATCGCGTCGTTCTCCTGCAACTTGCCCTTGGACGGTCCGTCCTCGCTGATGGTCAGGACGGTCACGGCCGTCGGGTATTTGAGATACCCGAGCGCCGCGAACTCGGCGCTTTCCTCGGACTTCTTGAACTCGAGGTCGTTCTCCTTATCCACCTGATCCTTGGAGCGATTGGGCGGATACACCGCATCGCGCGGGACCAACTGCTCACGACCACTTGCCCACAACCGCAGCGCGTCGGCCAGCGTCAGGCCGTCACGCTGGGAAACGGTCGTCATGTTGAGGTGACCGGAGACCGGATCGACCTTGGTGCCCTTGATGTCGACGACCTCCTTGCCCTCGACCTGACCGAGGGTGTTGAAGGTCGGGCCCGGGCCCAGAGATACGAATGGCACGGTGATCACCGACATCAACAACGCGAAGGCGATGATCGGGACCAGCGCGACCAGCAGCGTCGCTACGCGGCGATTCATGCCTGCACCCTATGGCAAGGCCTGATCAGGCCCCCGCCGGTAGTCTGGTGGTGGAGGTTCGATGAGCGAGTACGCCCCCGTCCTGCTGTACGACGGCGTCTGCGCACTGTGCAACGGTGCGGTGAAGAAGATCCTGCGCGACGACAAGGTCGGGACGATGCGGTTCGCCGCGCTCGACAGCGAGTATGGCGATCAGGTGCTCGCGCGCCACCCCGAACTCGTGGGCGTCGATTCCTTCGTGATCGTCGACAACCCGGGCGAGCCCATCGAACGAATTCATATCCGGTCCGACGGAGTGCTCCGCATCATGGACTATCTGGGCAGTACCCGGCGGGCCGCCGTCATCGCGCGGCTCGTCCCACGCCCGATCCGCGACGCGCTGTACCGGCTGGTGGCACGCACCCGGTACCGGGTGTTCGGCCAGTACGACACCTGCCCGGTACCGCCGCCCGAGGTTCGCGCACGCTTCCTGGCCTGATCGCGCGTCACAAGCAGCGCGTTCCGCTGATTACGCCGTCAGCGTGATCCGGCCACCTCTACCAGCGGTACCGTGGAGATATGGCCGACCTCCCCTTTGGATTCGCTGCTGGCGACGACCCCGACCGTGAGCGGGGCGACGACGCGCGACCGGGGTCCGGCTCGGGATCGCCGGGTGCAGACCCATTCGGCTTCGGATCTGGTGGATTCAATCCCGCCGATCTCGGCCAGATCTTCACTCAGCTGGGCCAGATGTTCAGCGGCGCCGCGGCCGGTGCGGCCAGCGGTCAGCCCGCGGGCCCGGTCAACTACGACATCGCCCGGCAACTGGCATCGAGCTCAATCGGTTTCGTGGCTCCCATCACCGAGAGCACCACATCGGCCATCGCCGATGCGGTGCACCTTGCCGATACCTGGCTCGACGGAGCCACCGCGTTGCCCGCCGGCGCCACCCGAACCGCCGCCTGGACCGCGACGGACTGGGTGGACCACACCCTGGAAAATTGGAAGCGGCTCGTCGATCCTGTCGCCGAACAGATTTCGGGTATGTGGGCGGCGAACCTGCCGGAAGAGGCCCAGGGCATGGCCGGTCCACTGCTGGGCATGATGACCCAAATGGGCGGCATGGCCTTCGGATCGCAGCTCGGCCAGGCTCTCGGACAGCTGTCCCGAGAGGTGTTGACCTCCACGGATATCGGATTGCCGTTGGGCCCCAAGGGCACCGCGGCTCTCCTGCCGGCTGCCATCGAGGCGTTTTCGGAGGGCCTCGAGCAGTCCAAGAGTGAAATCATGACCTTCCTGGCCGCTCGGGAAGCCGCGCATCACCGCTTGTTCAGTGGCGTCGGCTGGCTGACCATCCGGCTGATGGACACCGTCGAGCAATACGCCAAGGGCATCTCGATCGACATGAGCGCCATCGAGGAGGCCGCGCGCGGCTTCAATCCCGCCTCGCTGGGCGATCCGTCCGATATGGAACAGATTCTGTCCCAAGGCATTTTCGAGCCGAAGACCACACCGCAGCAGGAGCAGGCCCTGGAACGCCTGGAAACCCTGCTCGCTCTGGTCGAGGGCTGGGTGCAAACCGTGGTGACCGACGCGCTCGGCGAGCGCATCCCGGCGACCGCGGCCCTCAGCGAGACATTGCGACGCCGCCGCGCGACGGGCGGCCCGGCCGAGCAGACCTTCAGCACCCTGGTGGGCCTGGAGCTGCGGCCACGCAAGCTGCGCGAGGCGGCGGAGCTGTGGCGCAGACTCACCGATGCCGTCGGCACGGACAAGCGCGACGCGATCTGGGCACACCCCGATCTGATCCCCGATGCCAGCGACCTGGACAACCCGGCCGCCTTCATCGATCGCATCATCGGCGGCGACACCGACGCCGCTGATGACCCGATCGCACAGATCGAGAAGCTCGATCCGGGCAACCCCGAAGAAAACCGAGAAGACTGAGAAATCTGACGCACACCCGTTCGGCGCTGGTCAGCGACTGAATCCGGCTGTGGATAAACGGGTTTCGCCCGCCTGCCGCGCATGCCTGATATGCCACAGTGGGCCATGTCCAGCGAGCCGACGTTCACCCTCGACCCGGCGCGTCCAGTCTTGCCACGGCCGGACGACGGGGTCCAGATCGGATGGATGCCGCGTCACGCCGTGATCGTGCGCCCCTCGGCGGCCGCGCCGGCCGTCGCGGTACGGCAGCTGCTGAACTCCCTGACGGACGAGCTCACCTGGGGCCAGATTCTCGACCTTCAGTGCGTCAAGGACTTCCACGATACGGAGGACATTCGCTCACTGCTGGACGAGTTGGTCGACGCCGGCGCCGTCATCCGCCGAACCCGATCCACTGCGGTCGCATCGCCGGTGATCCGGCTCGTCGGCCGCGGTCCGCTTTCCGACACCCTCGCCGAAGCGCTCCGGCATACCTCGGCGCGCATCCAGCGCTCAACCCAATCGGCGCACGAAAAGTCTTGGCAACATGTCGATTTAGCGGTGCTCGCCGATGATCTGATCGCCGATACCCGGTTACTGCGGATACTTGCCGACGCCGAGGTGCCGCACCTGTCCGTCCGGGCGCGCGATGGCACCGGACTCATCGGGCCCATGGTTCTGCCCGGCATCACCAGTTGTCTGGAATGCGCCGACCGGCACCGGCGCGACCGTGACGAGCAGTGGCCCGCGGTCGCCGCCCAACTTACCGGAGCCGTCGGGGTCGCCGCGCCGGCCACGATCTTGGGCACCGTGGCGGTGGCGCTGGCGCAGATCGATCGGGTGCTCTCGGCCTTCCGCGGGCAGGCACCGGGACCGCTGGTAACGCTCAACGCGACACTCGAACTCGACCTGTCCACGCACGCGTTGACCGCCCGGCACTGGACCGCGCACCCGCTGTGCCGATGCGGCGCCTACTTCACCGGAAATTGACGAAGACCCACTTTTTGTTAACTTCATCACGACCGGGCATGATGTGCGCATGGCAGAGATCCGTCGTGGCCGCGCCGCACGCGCCGCAAAACTCGCATCGCTTCCGGCCGGGATCGCGGGCCGCGCCGCACTCGGTGTGGGTAAACGGATCGCCGGGAAATCCAAAGACGAAGTGAACGCCGAACTCGTCGAGAAGGCCGCCGAACAGCTGTTCCAGGTGCTCGGCGAGCTCAAGGGCGCGGCCATGAAGATCGGCCAAATGCTCTCGGTCATGGAGGCCGCGATTCCCCCGGAGTTCGGGGAGCCCTACCGGGAAGCACTGACCAAGCTGCAGAGCGATGCTCCGCCGCTGCCCGCCGACAAGGTCCACCGGGTCCTCGATGCGCAGCTGGGCACGAAGTGGCGCGAGCGCTTCCAGTCTTTCGACGACACACCCGTCGCCTCGGCCAGCATCGGCCAGGTGCACAAGGCCATCTGGAAGGACGGCCGTGCCGTCGCGGTCAAGGTGCAGTACCCGGGCGCCGACGAGGCCGTCCGCTCGGACCTCAAGACCATTCAGCGGCTCTCGTCGTTGTTCAAACAGGTGGCCCCGGGCGCCGATATCAAGGCCATCGTCGACGAACTCATCGAGCGCACCGAAGAAGAACTCGACTACCGCATCGAGGCCACCAACCAGCGCACCTTCGCCAAGGCCTTCAAGGACGACCCCGAGTTCTACGTGCCATCGGTCGTGGCCTCCTCCCCCAAGGTGATCATCACCGAGTGGATGCAGGGCCGGAAGCTCTCGGAGATCATCGCCAAGGGCACCGAGGAAGAGCGCAGCAATTGCGCGCATTTCCTCCTTGAGTTCAGCATCAGCTCGCCGTACCGGTGCGGACTGCTGCACGCCGACACCCACCCCGGAAACTTCATGCTGTTGGAGGACGGCAGGTTCGGTGTCATGGACTTCGGTGCCTGCGCCGCTCACGAGGGTGGCCTTCCGGCCGGTTTCGGGCCGATCCTGCGTCTGGCTCGCGATGAGAAGTGGGAAGAGCTGACCGAGGTGCTGCGTTCGGAGGGGTTCATCCCACCGAGTGCGACCTCCGTCTCTCATGAGGAGGTCAACTCCTACCTTGAGCCCTATATCGAGCCGCTCAACCACGAGACATTCCACTTCAGCCGTAAATGGCTGCAACGGCTCACCGCCAAGGCCACCGATTTCCGCAGCGAGGAGTTCCTCGAGTCGTTCAAGACCAGCCGGCAGATGAACCTGCCGCCCAACTACCTGATGTTCTTCCGGGTCCTGGGCGGCCTCATCGGCATCGCGGCACAGCTCGATGCCCCGGTGGATTACGCGGCCATCATCGACAAGTGGGTGCCGGGTTTCCACGAGGACAGCAAGGCACCGGCCGCCACGTAGGCGAAAAAGAAAACCTGCGTTGTCAGACCCGCCTGGCCCTCCGGCATGATGTAACGCATGGCTGAGATCCGTCGTGGCCGCGCCGCGCGCGCCGCAAAACTCGCATCCCTGCCGGCAGGCATTGCCGGTCGCGCCGCCCTGGGTGTCGGGAAACGTCTGACCGGCAAGTCCAAGGACGAGGTCAACGCCGAGATGATGGAGAAGGCTGCCGAACAGCTGTTCCAGGTGCTCGGCGAGCTTAAGGGCGCCGCGATGAAACTCGGCCAGGCCCTGTCGGTATTCGAAGCCGCGATTCCGCCGGCCTTCGCCGAACCCTTCCGCGACGCCTTGACGAAGCTGCAAAGCGATGCCCCGCCGCTGCCCGCCGACAAGGTCCACCGCGTCCTCGACGCGCAGCTCGGCACGAAGTGGCGCGAGCGCTTCCAGTCCTTCGACGACACACCCGTCGCCTCGGCCAGCATCGGCCAGGTGCACAAGGCGATCTGGAGCGATGGGCGCGTCGTGGCGGTCAAAGTGCAGTACCCGGGCGCCGACGAGGCCGTCCGCTCCGATCTCAAGACCATGCAGCGGCTCGCATCGTTGTTCAAACAGATCGTGCCGGGCGCAGACGTCAAAAGCATCATCGACGAATTGATCGAACGCACCGAGGAAGAGCTCGATTACCGCATCGAGGCCACCAACCAACGGGCCTTCGCCAAGGCCTTCAAGGACGACCCCGAGTTCTACGTGTCACCGGTGGTTGCCTCTGCCCCCAAGGTCGTCATCAGCGAGTGGATGCAAGGCCGAAAGCTCGCCGAAATCATCAGCAGCGGAACAGAAGACGAGCGCAATGAATGCGGCCGCCTGCTCCTGAAATTCACCGTCAGCTCCCCCTACCGGTGCGGGCTGCTGCACGCCGACACCCACCCCGGAAACTTCATGCTGCTGCCGGACGGACGCCTCGGCGTCATGGACTTCGGCGCCGTCGCCACCCATGAGGGCGGGTTCCCTCCCAACCTGGGGCCCATCTGGCGTCTGGAGCGGGACGGGATCTGGGATGAGCTCATTCCCCTCATGCGCGAAGAAGGATTCATCCCGCCGCGTACCGATGTGTCACCGGAGGAGATCGACGAGTACCTGAAGCCATTCATCGATCCGCTGAAGTCCGACGAGTTCCACTTCACCCGGAAATGGATGCAGCGCGTGGCCGCCAAATCCAGCGACGTGCGCGGTGCCCAGTTCCAGACCGGTCGGCATCTGGACCTGCCGCCCGTCTATCTGATGATGTTCCGGGTGCTCGGCAGCCTGTCCGGCATTCTGGCCCAGCTCGACGCGACGGTCCCGTACGCGCGAATCATTGGCGACTGGGTTCCCGGGTTTCGCGAGGACGAGCCCGTCGCCGCCAGCTAGCAACAGCTAGCATTCCGTGAAGACGTGAGGGCAACGACGCCACACTGAACGATATGAGGTGACATGGCAGATATTCGCCGCGGCGGACTCAGCCGAATGACCAAACTGGCAAGCCTGCCCGCAGGCATGGCCGGCCGCGCCGTTCTCGGGGTTGGCAAACGGTTGACCGGAACCTCCGCAGACGACGTCAACGCCGAACTCCTGGAGAAGGCCGCCGACGAGCTGTTCAACGTGCTCGGCGAGCTCAAGGGCGGCGCCATGAAAGTGGGCCAGGCCCTGTCGGTGATGGAGGCGGCGATACCGCCGCAGTTCGCCGATCCGTTCCGTGAAGCCCTGGTCAAACTGCAGAGCGAGGCCCCGCCGCTGCCCGCGGCAAAGGTGCATCGCGTGCTCGACGCGCAGCTGGGCACCAAATGGCGCGAACGCTTCCAGTCCTTCGACGACACACCGGTGGCCTCCGCCAGCATCGGCCAGGTGCACAAGGGCATCTGGAAGGACGGCCGCGAGGTGGCCGTCAAGATCCAGTACCCCGGTGCCGACGATGCGCTGCGCGCGGATCTCAAGCTGATCCAGCGGATGACGCCGCTGGCCAAACAGATTGCGCCCAAAGCAGATATCGACAGGCTGGTGGCCGAGATCAGCGACCGCATCGAAGCCGAACTGGACTACCGCCAGGAAGCGTCGAACCAGCGCGCATTCGCCAAGGCCTTCGCCGACGATCCGAAGTTCTTCGTACCGGCGGTGGTGGCCAGCGCACCCAAGGTCATCATCGCCGAGTGGATGGAGGGGCGGCGGCTCTCCAAGATCATCTCCGAGGGCACTCGTGAGGAACGGGACTCCGCCGGCGCCCTGATGCTCGAATTCACGGTGAAGTCACCGGAAAAGGTGGGCCTGGTGCACGCCGACCCGCATCCCGGCAACTTCATGCTGCTGCCCGACGGACGTTTCGGCATCATCGATTTCGGCGCGGTCTCCGAGCACCCCGGCGGCATTCCGCCGGAGTTCGGTGAAGTGTTGTGCTGGGCCCGAGATGAGCAGTGGGAGCAAGTGATCCGGCTTATCAAGCAGCTCGGATTCATGCCGCCGGAGGTCCAACTGTCCGGGGTCCAGGTGATGGATTACATCAGGCCGCTATGGCCCTATGTCGATCCGCTGCGCTCGGGCGAATTCCATTTCACCCGTGAGTGGTTCCAGCAGGCGGCGGTGGCGTCTACCGATCTTCTGGACGAGGGCTTCACCGAGCGATTCAAACTGGCGCGTCAAATGACGGTGCCGCCGGGCTACGTCATGCTGCTGCGCACGCTCGGCGGAATGATCGGGGTTCTCGTGCAACTCGGTACGCACGTGAACTACGCGGCGATCGCCGAAGAATGGATGCCGGGGTTTTTCGAACCACACGCGAAGTCGTCCTGATAACAATGCTCCCCACCGCCACATGGCGATGGGGAGCATTGGTTGTCTAGCCCGACGGCATTCGCGATGTCCCGGGTCATGCCGCGGCGGGATCTGCTGCCGGCAGCGGGTTCTTGCGCGGGCGACCACGCGGACGCTTACGCGCCACGACGGCCCCCTGCTCCAGGATCTCGCCACCCCACACACCCCAGGGCTCTGCGCGGTCCAGCGCAGCAGCCAGGCACTGCGACCGGATCGGGCAGTCCGCGCATAGCGTCTTAGCCCGCTCCAGGTCAGCGGGGCTCTCCGCGAACCACAGGTCCGCATCCGCTGCGTGGCACGGCAGGACACGCCTTCGGGCCTCCGTTTCGACGGTCATCATGTGTCCGTTCACCTGCTTCCTCTTCGGTTCCTTGTAAAACTGCTGGTCTCGTATCGGTGTCTTATCGATCGAGATCCGGAACCACGTTTGAGGTTGAGGCTCAAACAAAAGTGGCCACGGATCCCGGTGTGTCGGGTCCGTGGCCTGGGAGGCGGTTGTGGGGCTACCTAGATGTATCCCCTATTCACGGACGCGACATTCGCGGCTGCGGCGACGACGGCGCGGTGCTTAATCGCGGAAACCGAGCCGGCCGGCACCATGGGAGCCGCCGGCTTGGCAGCGGCGACATGCGTCAGGAGCGACGGCGGAGCGATCGGCAATACGACAAACGCACCATGGGCATCACGCCACAAGGTGTCGCCGTAATTGGTGGGTGTATTCATCGCTCCTCCTTCCGTCTACTCACACGTGAACAGGTCTGGTTTGGAATTCTCACGAATTCCTGACGCCCAGAGTAAAAGGTCATCTATCGGTTGACAAGTTATTTTTGACCTGCGGCGATACTTCAAGACCAGTTTTGTCGAACTGGCATCTTTCCCCGGGATCGTCTCTAGACAGACGTCAGTAGTCGCGACCGGAAGAGATCCAATACCTGCTCGAGGGCCGCGCGCGTCGGCTGACCGGGCTCGTCGATGAGATGTTCGGTGACCACCGAATGTGCCGGCATCGGCGAATTGGGGTCGGCCGCGTCGCCGGGCAATTCGATGGCAATGAACCCATCCCCCAGTTCCTCCCTGAGGAACTGGAACCGCTCGGCAGGCACCAACTTGTCGGTGGTGAAGCGCATACCGAGCACCTTGAGCCCGTCGTGCTCGCAGCGGTGCTTGACCTTCTGCAGGTCTGCCGGAGAGATATCGATGTTGTGCCGCGCCTTCTTGCTGAGCCCAAAGGGCAGCGACGGCTGAGACAGCACGGGTGCGAGCAGCCGGTCGTCGGCGGCCATTGCCAGCGCATATCCCCCGGTGAAACACATTCCGATGGCACCCACACCGGGGCCGCCGTTGCGCTCGTGCTCGTTCTGGGCAAGCGCGCGCAGCCACGCCACCACGGGCGAGCTCTTTCCCGTCGCCAGCACCGTGAACTCGCGGCTCACACAGCCGCGGAACATCGAGGTCGCCATGTAGGTGGCAGTGCGCAGCCAACCCTCTTCCCGGGGGTCCGTGTTCTGCCCCGGGTTCCCGAACAGGTGCGGCATGACCGCGGTGCACCCGATGTCGGCGACCTTGCGCGCGAAGTTGGCGACCTTGGGCGTTATCCCCGGCATCTCGGCGATGACGATCACCGCCGGTCCACTGCCCTTTCTCAACACGATCTTGGTCTCACCCTCGTGAGTGAAGGTGCCTGCTTCGAAATCGCGGAGGTCATCGTCGGCCATGGGGCGAGCCTAGGACGAGATCGCGCTCCGCGCTAGACACGTGTTGAACAAGGGATTACGAAGATCTGGCACGCACCAAACGCAGCACGTCGGGGCCGTACTGCTCCAGCTTGCGCGCACCGATCCCGGGAATGGCGACGAGCGCGGCGTCATCACCGGGAAGCAGTTCGGCGATGGCGATCAAGGTGTTGTCGGTGAAGACGACGAACGCCGGCACCTTCATCTCCTTTGCCGTCTTGAGTCGCCAATCCTTCAGTGCGACAAGGAGTTCCTCGTCAATATCGGACGGGCAGCTCTCGCAGCGCCGCAGCAGCACTGCCGCCGGGGTGTTGAGCGCGGCATTGCAGATTCGGCATCGTGCGCCACTGCCCCGGCGCCGTGGTGCCATCGTGGCGGAAACCTGCGCGGTGGGAGCGACCCCATTGAGGAACCGAGAATGTTTACGCGTCTTGCGGCCGCCCGCGGCCCGCGCGAGCGCCCAGCTCAAGTTCACATGCACGCGCGCGCGGGTGATTCCGACATAGAGCAGCCGCCGCTCCTCCTCAATCGGTTCAATATCCCCGGCGCGTGACAAGGCATGCGAAATGGGTAGTGTGCCGTCGGCCAGCCCCACCAGGAACACCGCATCCCATTCGAGCCCCTTTGCCGCGTGTAGCGAGGCCAGGGTCACGCCCTGCACCGTCGGTGGGTGGCGCGCCTCTGCCCGCACCCGGAGCTCGCGAACCAGCCCCGGCAGATCCAGCTCCGGCAGGCGGGCGCATTCCTCCTCGGCAAGCTCGACAAGGGCCCGCAGCGATTCCCATCGCTCACGGGCCTGAGTACCATGCGGTTCCTCGGCAGACAGCCCCAGCGGCTCTAGAATATCCCGAACTTGCTGCGGCACAGGTACATCCGCACTTTCACGGTCGGCCGCACGTTGCAGGGCCACCAGCGCCTGACGCACCTCTTGCCGGGTGAAGAACCCCTCGCCACCGCGCACCTGAAACGGCACACTCGCCTCGGTAAGCGCCTCCTCGTACACCTCCGATTGCGCATTGATCCGGTACAGCACCGCGATCTCCGATGCCGGAGTTCCGGATTCGATCAGTGCAGCAATAGATTTCGCGACTGACTTGGCCTCCGCCGCCTCGTCGTCATGCTCGGAGAACCTGGGAGCTGGGCCCTCCGGCCGTTGACCGATGAGTTGCAGCTTGCTGCCCGCCACCCTTCCTTGCGCGGCCGCAATCACCCGGTTGGCGAGCGAAACCACCTGTGGGGTCGAGCGATAGTCACGTTCCAGACGAACCACAGCCGCCTCGGGGAACCGGCGGGAGAAGCCCAGCAGATACTGCGGGGTGGCCCCGGTGAAGGAATAGATGGTCTGGTTGGCGTCGCCGACAACAGTCAGGTCGTCGCGGGGACCGAGCCATGCATCGAGCACCCGCTGCTGCAGCGGGGTGACGTCCTGGTATTCGTCGACCACGAAACAGCGGTAGCGGTCCCGGAATTCCTCGGCCACGGACGCCGAGTTCTCGATAGCGGCCGCGGTGTGCAGCAGCAGATCATCGAAATCGAGCAGGGTGGACCCGTCGGGCCGGGCCTTGAGTTTCTCGTAGCCCGCGTAAACCTTGGCGACCTGTTCGGGCGGGACCGGCGTATCTCGCGCGAATTTCGCGGCGGCGGCCGGATAGGCCTCGGGGCTGATCAAAGAGGCCTTGGCCCACTCGATTTCACCGGCGAGGTCGCGCACGGTATCGGTGCTGGTACTCAGCTTGGCGCGGTTCGCGGCCTGAGCGACGATGGTGAACTTGCTGTCAATCAGCTCCCAACGCGTATCCCCGACCAGCTGCGGCCAGAAATACCGCAGCTGCCGCAAGCCCGCGGCGTGGAACGTGACGGCCTGCGCGGACCCAACACCGAGATCACGCAGCCGTCCACGCATCTCGCCTGCCGCTCGCTGGGTGAAGGTGACCGCGAGAATCTGGCCGGGAGCGACATGGCCGGATTCGACCAGGTGCGCGATGCGGTGGGTGATGGTGCGTGTCTTGCCGGTTCCGGCCCCGGCGAGCACGCAGACAGGGCCTCGCGGTGCGGTGACAGCGGCGCGCTGCTCGTCGTCTAAACCATCGAGGAGAGAACGCGCCACCGGGCCATCTTCGCAGCAACTGCCGACAACACCGGCCGCTGGCCCCGTTCTCGGCATTGAGACATCTCACATACCCCCAACGGAACACCCCAGAGGGGTATGACGTTGAATGCGTACGTGAGCGACACATCAGCCAATGCTCTTCACGCAAGCGGTTCATCGTTGACCATGTACAGCACTACCTGGTGCGGCTATTGCCGTCGACTCGAGACGCAGCTCAAGGGCGCGGGCATCGAGTACACCAAGGTGGACATCGAACAGGACCCGGCCGCCGCCGACTACGTCGCGAACGTCAACGGCGGGAACCAGACCGTGCCGACCGTGAAGTTCCCGGACGGCAGCGCGCTGACCAATCCGTCGCTGGCACAGGTCAAGGCCAAGCTCGGCTAGGGGAACCTCCCACTTGTGGGGGACTAGTCCTTGGCGTAAGCCCAGGACTCCACGATCTCCCGGGCGATGGAAATCGACCCGGGCAGCATCAGCCGGGAGTCGGACGCCGTGGTCCAATCGCCCAGCTCGAGTGCGGCACGTACCTCATCGCGTGTGAACCAGTCGGCCTCGGCGATTTCACCGTCGTTGAAGGAGAAGGGCTGCGACGGGTCGCCTACGGCGTGGAACCCCAACATGATCGATCGCGGAAAGGGCCACGGCTGGCTGCCCAGGTACTGCACATCGGTGACCGTGAGGCCCACTTCCTCGGCGATCTCTCGGGCCACGCACGCCTCCAGAGATTCGCCCGCCTCGACGAATCCGGCCAGCAGCGAGAACATCCGCTCGGGCCAGAACTTCTGACGGCCGAGCACCGCACGATCAGCACCGTCGTGCACCAGGCAGATGACGGCCGGATCGGTACGCGGAAATTCTTCTTGCCCGGTGGTCGAGTTCACCCGAACCCAACCGCCTTTGGCGGGGGTGGTGGGTGATCCGTCGACGGGGCTGTAGCCGGCGCTGTCATGCCAGGCAAGCATCGCCATTGCCGTGGCCAACAAGGCCGCGCTGGTGTCATCGAACAGCTCACCGGAGCGACGCAGGTCCAGTAGCGGTGCGCTGTCATCGTCCAGTTCTGCGCGCACGGCCCACACATGGCGACCACCCGGGATACGTCCCAGGAACACGGCATGCTCCGGCGGCCTGTCGCCGACACGTGCCGCGTCTTCGAGAACCACCCGCCCATCGACAATGTTCACGCGCCCACGGACATCCAGTGTGATCAGTCCGGCCTCGGCCCAACCCTTGGCCAGTTCCTCAGGATTGGAACGCAATTCGTCGGCGCGATCCAGCCCAACGCGCGAGAGTAAGGGGACGTTGCGAAGACGGAAGGTCATATCAGGCTCCGGCGTTGCGGACGTACAACAGGCGATCGGATGCCTCGATGGAATCGACCTCGGGTGCATCCACCCGGTGCAGAGTGCCATCGCGCACCACACCCAGGACGATGTCCGAGAGATGACGCGGTGAACCACCGACCTCGCTGCGCTCCACCTCGCGTTCGGCGATCGCAAACCCCGCCTCGGGGGTGAGCAGATCCTCGATCATCTCGACGACGCGCGGCGTCGAGGTGGCGATGCCCAGCAGCCGTCCCGCCGTTTCCGAAGACACCACCACCGAGTCGGCGCCCGACTGGCGCAGCAGGTGGACATTCTCGGCCTCACGGATCGCGGCGACGATCTTGGCGTTGGGGGCCAGCTCCCGCGCAGTCAGCGTGACCAGCACAGAGGTGTCGTCCCGGTTGGCGGCCACGATGATCGACTTCGCGTGCTGCACACCCGCGAGGCGCAAGACATCCGATTTGGTGGCGCTGCCGCGCACGGTCACCAGGTCAGAGGCCGCCGCAGCATCCAGGGCCATCTGGTCTTCGTCGACGACCACGATCTCGGCCGGGGCGGCGCCGTCGGAGAGCATCGCCTGAACGGCGGTCTTCCCCTTAGTGCCGTATCCGACGACAACAGTGTGGTTGCGCACGCGGGCCCTCCATCGCTGGATCTTCAGTGCTTGACGCGAACGTTCGGTGAGCGCTTCCACCGTGGTACCGACCAGAACGATCAGGAACAGCAGCCGCAGCGGCGTGATGACGAGGATGTTCACCAGCCGCGCGCCCTCGGTGTACGGGGTGATATCGCCGTAGCCGGTAGTAGAGAGCGAGACGGTGGCGTAGTAGAAGCAATCCAGGAAGCTGAGCGGATCGCTCTCCTCTGGGGTGGATGCGACGTCGCGGTAACCGCTGCGGTCTGCGTA
The DNA here is from genome assembly GCF_002013745.1 of Mycobacterium sp. D16Q16. Classification (NCBI taxonomy): domain Bacteria; kingdom Bacillati; phylum Actinomycetota; class Actinomycetes; order Mycobacteriales; family Mycobacteriaceae; genus Mycobacterium; species Mycobacterium sp. D16Q16. Next base: position 101,573 of record NZ_MAEY01000007.1, on the reverse strand, counting down.
CACCACCAGTACGGCAGCGAAGAGCGTGCCTACCGCGATGAGGATGCGCTTTCCGATGGCTCGCCACGGGCTGGCCGCATTTTCGGGGATACGCAGAACACCGACGAGTGCGTGGTCTGGCTGAGCGGTCAGCGCCTGGTCAATGCCACGAAACCGCTGGCGAAACTTACCGGCCATATGCCGATCGCGTCCGAGTCAGCGGTTGCACGGGTGTCAATCTACTCACATGGCGCCCGCGATTCGCGTTGGCTAGCGGGTTGGCGACGAAGTTTGGCCGGATCTCAATCCCCCGTCAGCCCCGCGAACTCGCTTGCCTGTGGCAGCTCGGGTAGTTCGGCGGGGGCGACCGTGCGCCCCGAGCGCACATAGTGGAACACCGCACTCACCCGTGCGGGATCGATGCCCTGTAATGCCGCCCACGCGTGCCGGTACGCGGCCAGCTGCAGGGCGGCGGCCTCCATCTCAACACCCGAGGGCTCGTGACCAGTCTTCCAGTCCACGACGGTCCAGGTGCCGTCGCGAGATCCGAACACCGCGTCGATCCGGCCGCGGACAATCGTCCCGGCGACGGAAATCTCGAACGGCACCTCGATCTCGGCGGGGGTTCGGTCCGCCCACGGCGAGGCAAGGAACGCCGACTGCAGCGCCGCCAGATCCTCGGCGTCCTCGAACTCTCCGTATCCGTCACCCGGTAGATCATCGAAATCGATGAGGCGTACCGACCCGTAGTGACGTTGCACCCAGGAGTGGAATGCGGTGCCGCGGCGCGCTTCAAGGTCTGGACGTGTAGGGCGTGGGCGCATCAGCCGGCGTGCCAGCGCCTGCGGGTCCTGGCGCAGCTCGACGAGGCTTGTCACCGACAGATGTTGAGGCAGAGTGATTTCCGGACGACGATGAGCTTGCTCTCGCTCACGCAGCAGCGCATCGACATCGGCGGCCCATCCCTCGTGATCCTCGTCTTCGTCCTGGACCAGCGGCGCTGTGCCGGCGCGCGCTTCCCGGACCATCTGCGCTCCCACTTCGATCTCGCCGCGCCGGCCCGCGAGTGGGTCTGCGGGCCATTGCGTTTCGACGGTCTGGTCGAGCATCGGATTGCGCTCACCCGCCGCGGGTGCGGGGGCCCACTCCTCGACAGTTCCACAGGGAATGCCTTCGGCGGCCGCATTTTCGATGACATCACGCAACTCGACCAGAAAATCGGACGGTCCCTTGGGCTTGAGTCCAGTCTGGCCCCAATGATGTCCCGAAACAAAGAGCTGCTCGGCTGATCGGGTCACTGCCACATACAGCAGCCGGCGCTCCTCGTCGATCCGGCGGGTGGACAGGCTGTCCTTGTGCCGCGCGATGGCATCGGAAAGCTGTTTACGGTTTGTAACACCCTCGGTGTCCAGCTGAGGGACGCCGAAACGATCCCCCAAGGTGGCGCGATCCCCGCGCACCAACGGCGGCAGCTCGGTGGCGCTCGTCAGCCAGGTCGGCGCGGCCACGCCCGACGGGAACACTCCGGCACTCAGATGCGGGACGGCGACCACGTCCCATTCCAGCCCCTTGGCCGAATGCACAGTCAGGATCTGTACCCGTCCCGGGCTGGTCGCGACTTCCACCGGTGTGAAGCCTTTTTCGACCTCCCACGCCGCGGCCAGGTACTGCAGAAACGCGGCGATCACCGCAACCGGGTCGCTCTGGTCGGCGGCCTCCGCGAAACCAGCAGCGACATCGGTGAACGCGCGCAGCTGCTCCAGACCGCCCGTGCGGCGACCGGCGAAGAGCTCGACATCGAGTGCCAACACGCGCTGCACCTCGGAGATCAGGTCGGTGAGCGGCATCCCAAGCCGAGCGCGTAACGCGGACAGTTCGCGTCGCAGCGCCGTCAGGCGAGTCCAACCCTCCGGCGAATACTGTTCGGGTGCACCGGGATCGCTGACGGCATCGGCCAGGCATGGAATGTCCGCGTGCTCCCCTACCACGTCGGTGCCGGTCCGACCGAATCCCGTCGCCCGTCGCCACAGCACCGCCAGGTCGTGAGCTCCAAGGCGCCATCTTGGACCGGTCAACACACGCAAGGCGGCCGGACCTGCGGTCGGGTCCGCAACGAGACGCAGCATCGCCACCGTATCGGCGACCTCCGGGAGCCCGAGCAGACCCGTCAATCCGACCACTTCGACCGGAACACCGTGCGCCGCAAGGACCTCCGCCATGGGGGCGGCATCGCTATTGCGCCTGACCAACACCGCCGACGACGGCGGACGGTTCCCGCCACGACGCGCGTCCTCGTACACCGAGGCCAGTTTCTTTGCGACCCATTCTCGTTCGGCGACGATATCGCCGAACAGCGCGCAGGCGATGTTGCCGGAGGTAGCGTCCGGCCGGGGACGCAGCGGCCGGACCGCCACCGAACGCCGCCGCGCTTCCTCGGACACGGCATTGGCCAGATGCAGAGCCTCGGGTGGGTTACGCCAGCTGGTGCGCAGTTCCCTTGTGGGCGCCGGTGATCCGTCCGGCAGCGGGAAATCGGTGGTGAACCGGGGCAAATTCGTCGCCGACGCGCCGCGCCAGCCGTAGATGGACTGGATTGGATCGCCCACCGCGGTCAACGCCAGCGAGGGGTCGACGCCCCGACCGAACAAGGACGACAGCAAGATGCGTTGAGCATGCCCCGTGTCCTGGTACTCGTCGAGCAACACCACGCGGTATCGATCCCGCTGAGTCTGTCCGACGACGGCGTGGTCGGCGGCCAGGCGAGCCGACAGCGACATTTGCGCTCCGAAATCGAGAACACCGCGAGCGCGCATCTGCGTCATCAGCTGTTCCACGATCGCGACGAGCTGCGCTCGTTCACGCTGCGTCTCGACCAGACGCAACAACCACGCACTCGGCCGGCCCTCCCGCTGCGAGGGACCCGGCGGCAGGGTATGAATCAGCTGTTCCAGCTCGTCATGCGAGGACAGCAGATCGCTGGTATCCACCAGGTGCTCAGACAGCTGGCCGGCGAGTGCGAGCACCTGAGCGGTGACCGCCCCGGGCGTCTTCTCGGTATCCAGATCCCCATCGAAATCGCAGACCAACCGGAACGCCAACTGCCACAACTGCGTTTCGGTCAGCAGGCGCGCATTCGGCTCCATGGGCAGCAGCAATCCGTGCTCGCGCAGCAAGGTACCGGCATAGGCGTGGTACGTGGCGATCACCGGATCGGCTTCATCGGCCGTGACGGGCGCCATGATGCCGCTTCCCGCCAGCCGAGCGAGCCGCGACCTGACCCGGCGTAACAATTGGCCCGCGGCCTTGCGGGTAAACGTCAACCCAAGCACCTGGCCGGGGGTGGCGTATCCGTTGGCCACCAGCCACACCACCCGGGCAGCCATCGTCTCCGTCTTGCCCGCACCGGCACCCGCGATCACCACCATCGGACCGGGTGGAGCCCCGATCACGGCGGCCTGCTCATCGGTGGGCTCGAAAAGCCCAAGCGCCCGGGATAGTTCGGATGGGGAGTATGCGCTCATGACTGGCACACCGCCTGCCCATCAGCCTGTGCGGGGCAGCATGCCCGCAGCGGGCAGTGTCCGCATCCGTCGTTGACCCGCGCGATGAACATCGGGCCCTGCGTGTTGGCCGCAGCGGTGTGAATAGTTTCGCGCCAGGCCTCCCGGACAGCAGGGGTCAACGGATCCTGGTGTCGTTGAGTGGCACCGTCATCGAGATTCGGTTTCGCGACGTACACCAGCCGACCACCGCCCGGCTCGCCCGCGGGTTGGTCGATGATGAGCCCTTCGGCAGCGGCGACTTGGTACGTGGCGAGCTGAGCGTGTTGTTGCGCATCGTCTTTGGTGGCGGGGCTCTTCCCGGTCTTGATATCGATGACGACGGCGCGCCCCTCGGCATCCCGTTCCAGTCGGTCGATGCGGCCGACCAGCCGCACCTGCGGATGGTCCGCATGCGTGAGCACTCCGTCGACGCCGATCTCTCGACCTACTTCAGTGAGCTCACCGCGCGTCGCCACGCGCCACGTGGTGAACGCCTCCAGTAGCTCATGATGCCTCTGCAATTCGTTACGTGCATACCACCGAGACTCGAATGGCATTGATTCCCAAGCCTTGTCGAGTTCCCGGCGCATCGTGTCGGCATCTGCGGAGTGCTCGCCGACAAGCGCGTGCACCAATGTTCCGAGCGCCCGGCGCGGGTCCGTGAGGTCAGTGCCGCCGTGCCGTTCCAATAGCCAGCGCAGCGGGCACGCCATGAGCGTCTCGACGTTCGACGGCGACAAGCGAACCGGACCATCCTCGGCATGCCACAGCGGGTCCTCACTACTGATATCGGCAAGCCCGTACCAGGATTCGGGATCCGCACCGGTGACACCGGCGTCGGCGAGCCGGGCAAGTTGTCGGGCGGCGGCGCGCCGGCGGCCCTCACTCACCGTGTCTGCGGACGCGGTGACGACAGCTCGCAGCTCGCCGACGAGGTTCGCAACGGTCAATGCCCGAGACTCCGGTGTTCCCGGACGGCGATCCGACATCACCCATTCCGGATGCGCCACCATGAGCTCAGCCAGGAAGCGCGAAGCCATAGCGGGACCGCCACCCATATCGGCGTTCTCGTTGTCGACGGCGGTAACGAGAACGCGGCGGGCGGCCCTGCCCACGGCGAGTAGCAGCAGCCGGCGTTCCTCGGCCAGCGCCACCGCCGACCCGTCGACATGCGCGACATGGTCGATGCCTGCCAACACATCCATCAGTTCCTGGGTGCGCAGCACCCCGCCCCGCACGGCCGTGTTGGGCCACAGCCCTTCCTGCACACCGGGGATCGCCACCACATCCCACTGGCGGCCTACGGCAGCGTGCGCACTGACGATGGAGACCGCATCAGGCCCGCCGGTCGAGCGCTGACCGGCGAGCGCCAGCGACCGGATGTGGTCGATCAATCCCGTCACGCCGATACCCGGTGTGCGCGCCACATGTTCGGATGCCAGGTCGAACAGTGCGGACACCGCGTCGAGGTCCCGATCCGCTTGAGCGCCCAGCGGACCTCCGCGTTGAGACAACCCGTCCCAACGTCGCTGTAGACCCGACCGGGTCCACGCGGCCCACAGCACGTCGAGAACACTGGCCCCGGAGGTGACGGACTCACGTGCCGAGGCGATCACTGCCCGCACGCGCCGCAGTGGCGCGGCCTGGATGTCAGTGAGCGCGGTGAGCTGCGTGTCATCGGCACCGACAAGAACCGCACGCAACAGCTCAGCACTGTTTTCGCCGGTGCCCCGTGTTTCCCCCGCGCGCAGCAACTGGCGTCGTAACCGCCGGAGCGCCACCGGATCCACCCGCCCGATCGGGCCCGTCACCAGTGTCACCGCGTCCTCGTCGTTCAGTCTCCCTTGTGCGGCGCAGACCGCCAGCAGTAGCGCGTGCACGGCGGGAACGGCGGCGACAGGACCGTCATACGACTCCGCATGTACGGGGACACCCGCCGACTGCAGCGCGCGCCGAAGGGCCGCACCACTGCGGGGTACCGATCTGACGATGACCGCCATCTGAGACCACGGCACACCGTCGATCAGGTGAGACCGTCGCAGCAGGTCGACAACCAGTGACGCCTCCGCGGTTTCGGTGGGCACGGCGGCAAGACGTACGGCGGCCAACGCGTTCTCTGCCCCCGCGATCGTGCGCGCAGGCGAGCTTCCGGGTAACCGCCCCGCCACCGCGTTCGCAAGTTCGGCGACCGGTGCGGCGCACCGGTACGAACTGTCGAGCGCGATCGTCGTGGCCCCGCCGTCAGTGCCGGTCTGCAACAGCTGGGCGTCGGCACCACGGAAGCCGAACACGGTTTGGTTGGGATCACCCGTGAACACCGACAACGAGGCACTCCCCGCGAGCAGCCGCACCATCAGCGCCGCCTGCGGATCAAGGTGCTGGGAATCGTCGACGAGCAGAAGGCCGATGCGGGCACGCTCCGCGGCAAGAATTGCCGGCTCGACAGCGAAGGTCTCCAGTGCCGATCCGACCAGTTCGGCGGCGCCGAGTGCCGGCACCGTGGCCTGCGGAGCCGCCATGCCCACCGCCGACCGCAGCAGCATGACCTCCTCGTACTGCCGGGCGAGGTCGGCGACCGCGACCCACTCCGGTCGATTGTGCCGCCGCCCGATCGCGCGAAGCTCCTTGGCGTCAACACCGCGCTCGGTGCAACGCGCCATGAGATCTCGAACACCGGTCGCGAAACCGGCCGTCGTCAGCGCGGGCCGCAGCGAAGCGGGCCAGGAGCCGCTGTTGTCTTCAGCATTGCCACACAACAACTCCCGCACAATGCTGTCCTGCTCGGCAGCTGTGATCAAGCGCGGCGGCGGATTGCCCTGGCGAGCCGCGTGGGCGGCGAGCACGGCGAAGGCATAGGAGTGCACGGTGCGAACCATGGGTTCACGGATGGCGATGGAACCGTTGCGCTCGAACACCGCGGCCGAGATCCGGCTACGCAGGTCAACGCTCGCCCGGGTGGAACCGGCGAGCACGAGAACGGATTCCGGACTCGTGCCCGCGGCAATTCGTGCGGCCACAATGTCGACCAGCAGGCTCGTCTTCCCGGTTCCGTTACCGCCGACCACCACGAACCGGCCCTGCCGGTCCGGGGCCAGCAGATCCGCCGCGGCACCATCCCAGAATCGGGTCGAAGCGGTCGGCGTCGGCATATGCAGATCACAGCACGGGGGTCCGACAAGCCGATCTGACCTGGGTATCGGTTCAGAGACAACGCCGGGAATCGTGGCAGGATTCGACGGGTGACACCGATGCTGAACACCCACCGGTACGGCCCCGACGAACCCGCGCGTCTCGTGGCGTTGCACGGGCTCACCGGACACGGCAAGCGCTGGGCGCCGCTTTTCGATGAGCACCTCCCCGAGGTGTCCACCCTGGCACCGGATCTACTGGGTCACGGACACTCCCCCGCGCCCGCGCCGTGGTCGCTGGAAGCCCACGCCGATGCGGTAGCCGCCGTGCTCGACGAGACCCAGACCGGGCCCATCGTGGTGGTGGCGCACTCGTTTGGCGGCGCCACCGCATTGCACCTGGCTGCGCGCAGACCCGATCTGGTGAAGTCGCTCGTGCTCTTGGATCCCGCGATCGGCCTCGACGGTGACTGGATGCGCCAGATCGCCGAACAGATGGTGGCCTACCCGGATTACACCGACCGCGCCGAAGCAAAATCGGACAAGGTCGCAGGAGCTTGGTCGGACGTACCGGATCACGTCATCGAAGCAGAACTCGATGAACACCTGATCCAGCTGCCGAACGGCCGGTGGGGCTGGCGTATGAACCTGCCTGCCGTGGTCACCGCATGGAGTGAACTGGCACGCGATATCACACTACCCGCCAACACCATTCACGTTACCTTGCTACGAGCCACCCGGACCGCGCCACCCTACGTAACCACCGGGCTACTGGACGGACTCGCGGCCAGACTTGGCGATCGGTTCGAACTGGTGGACATCGACTGCGATCACATGGTGTCCCAATCACGGCCCGCCGAGACCGCGGCCGCGATACGGTCACACCTGGAGTAATCATGGCGACAGTTACCGAGGAACAGGTCGAGCTGGTGCGCTCGCTGGTCGCGTCGATACCGACCGGACGAGTGGCCACGTATGGCGATATCGCAGACGCGGCAGGCCTTTCCAGCGCACGAATCGTGGGGTGGATTATGCGCACCGACTCCGCTGATCTGCCCTGGCATCGCGTGATCGGGGCCAGCGGTCGCCCCGCACCCCACATCCGGACTCGCCAGCTCGAATTACTCAGGGCCGAGGGTGTACTGGCGGTGGACGGACGAATCGCGTTACGCGACGTCCGCCACGGCTTCTAGGGCACCCGACACCACCGTGGCCGAAGCGAACCGTCGCACCAAGAGATCTACAATCTCGGGATGCACACCCAACGGCTGCGCGACGCCGTCTGCGCCACAATCGGCAAGGCGCTCCTGAAAAAGCCCCTGCGCCAGGAGATATGACGCGATGAAGACGCGTTGGCCATTCGCACGGGCCGCCTCGACCATGTCGGGCACCCGCGGTTCACCTGTCGCGACATAGCCGACGGTGACGGGTCCTGTGTGACGCTCCAACATGCCCGCCGCGGTGTGAACCTCATGGCGCGCACGGGGATCGGAGGATCCTGCTGCGGCGAGCACCACCGCATCGCCACGACGCCATCCGGCCTCACGCAGCCGCTCGGTCATGACCCTGGCCAACACGGGATCGGGCCCCAATGCTTGAGTAACGGCCACATTCGGATGTCCACTCAGCTCGACATGCTGCGGAATATCGTGGTGCACATGGTATCCCGATGCCAGAAACGCAGGAAGCAGAACCGCTGGGCCTTCGATCGTCGACAGCACCTCTGACGGGGTCGGCCCCAGCACGTCGACGAACGCGGTGCGCACCGATCCGATACGCAGCGACACCGCCTCGGCGAGCGCCGCGATGTTCTCCACTCCAGCGGCCGAACGCGTTCCATGTGCGACTAGGACGAGTTCAACCGCGGATGAGCCGCGTGCGCGAAGACCGTCATCCACGGCATTCCCCAATCATGGTCGGATCGATCGCCAGCCGGTAACCCCGTTTGACCACTGTCTGAATCACTTTCGGTGCACCAAGGGCCGACCGCAGACGCGTCATAGCCGTCTCGACAGCGTGGGTGTCGTCGCCACCGCCGGGCAGCACGGACAACAAGTCCTCGCGCGATACCACCTGACCGGGTCGCACCATCAGCCGCTTCATCAGCGCCATTCCCGCCGGGGAGATCTGCCGCGTCTCACCATCGACGGCTATCCCACAGCTGCGCACACTCACGATGTGGCCGCCGGCCTGGAAACGTGGTGCCCGCCTGGTCAGCTCGTCTGCCATATGCCGGGCCAACGCCCCCAGCCGCGCACGTTCGGGCTGCGTCGTCGACACACCGAGCACTTCCAGCGGCGCAGCGGTCACCGGCCCGACACACAGCGGCGCCACTCTTCCCCGCAGCGCGATCAGCAGCTCGTCCAATCGGCCGGTTGCCTTGGCACGACCAAGCATCGAGGCCACCGCGGGCGCGCTGGTGAAACTTATCCCGTCCAGCTCGGCATTGATCGCCATGGAGATCATGCGATCCATCGGCCGCTGGTCCTCCGGTGGCTCCCAGCGGTACACCGGTACCCGGATAACCTGTGCGCCAGCGATAGTCAATGCCTCGCAGAGATCGGCGATGGGTTCCCATTCGGTGGCGGCACCATGAAGTTGCACGGCGATGCGCCGACCCTCGACACCCTCTTCGAGCAGACGATCCAGCACCTCGGCCGACGACTCCGATGCGGGCGACCACTCTTCCCGCAGCCCCGCCTGACGAATCGCCCCGGTAGCCTTGGGTCCGCGGGCGACTAGGCGACCGGACTCCAATGCCGACTTGAGACTTTCGGCCACGCCCCATTCATCAGCGGCCTCGATCCAGCCGCGGAACCCGATGCCGGTGGTAGCCACCGTGACATCCGGAGGGTTGGCGATGACAAGTTCGGTGGCCTGCTGCAGCTCGGCATCATCGGCCAACGGGATGATCCTGATCGCGGCGGCGTGCACGACGGCAGCCCCGCGGCGCTCCAAGAGCGCGGTCAACTCCTCCGCGCGACGCGCAGCCGTGACACCAATGGTGAACCCGTCGAGCCGACGATCCTGCTCGTTAGGCGGCAACCGGGTCCCGGTGTCGGCTCCTGAGCATTCCGATTTCGACATTTCCATTGTTCACCCGCACCTCGAAGACTGGCAACCGGCGCGACGCATCATCGAGGCAACGCCCGTCAATAAGCGAGAAGACCTGCTTGAGCAGCGGCGACGCCACCGTAGGCTCGCCGCCACGGTCACCGGTCAAACCGCGTGACATGACCGCAGCCTGGCCGTATGGATCGATGTTACCGACCGCGTACAGCTCCCCATCGGGCAGCAGAAACAGCGCGGCCTGCACGTCGTCCGGAAGGAGTACCGCCGCGCCCCGGCCAGGGGTGAGCGAATCCACCGCACAGACCGTCGACCACACGTACTGGTACCGCCTCAAACGGGGGCGAGCGTCCAGAATTGTCATCTCCGGCCTTTCTTCTCGTTGTGTTCTGTCATGTCTACCTGGATTGTGTTACCCGGGTATTACCGCAGCTGACGCCCTACGTTGCGGACTCCGCGGCCGACCTGAATCCCGGTGTCCCCAAGAGCACCGGCACCTTGCGCGGACCGCTGTCGTCGAACGCGATGGTCGAGTCGAGTTCATCGGGCGCGTTCACGAACGACACAAACCGGCGCAGTTTGTCCTCATCAGCCAACACGGCCGCCCATTCGTCGGCGTAACCCTCCACGTGACGGGCCATCGCAGCCTCCAGCTCGTCGGCGATCCCGAGGGAGTCTTCGCACACCACTGCCCGGATGTGATCCAGGCCGCCCTCGATCGCTTCCTGCCAAGGGGCGGTGCGCTGAAGCCGGTCCGCGGTGCGGATGTAGAACATCAGATACCGGTCGATGTACTTGATCAGCGTCTCTGAGTCTAGATCGCCGGCAAGCAGTTTGGCGTGCGCAGGGGTAGCGCCGCCGTTGCCGCCGACATACAGGTTCCAGCCATTCTCGGTGGCGATGACACCGACGTCCTTGCCTCGAGCCTCGGCACATTCACGCGCGCACCCGGATACCCCCATCTTGAGCTTGTGCGGGGAACGCAGCCCGCGGTAACGCAATTCGAGCTCGACGGCCATCGCCACCGAATCCTGAACCCCATACCGGCACCACGTCGAACCCACACAGCTCTTGACGGTGCGCAACGACTTGCCGTAAGCCTGCCCGGATTCCATGCCGGCATCGATGAGCCGTTTCCAGATCAGCGGGAGCTGCTCGACGCGAGCACCGAACAGATCGATGCGCTGACCACCGGTGATCTTGGTGTACAGCCCGAATTCCTGGGCCACTTGGCCGATCACGATGAGCTTTTCCGGAGTCACCTCGCCGCCCGGCAGCCGCGGTACCACCGAATAGGTGCCGTTCTTCTGCATGTTGGCCAGGAAATGGTCGTTGGTGTCCTGCAGCGCGGCCTGCTCCCCTTCCAGGATGTGGTCGCTGGACGTCGAGGCCAGGATAGACGCGACCGTGGGCTTGCAGATATCGCAGCCGGTTCCGGTGCCGTGCTTCGCGATCAGCTCGGAGAAGGTCCGAATGCCGGTCACCTGCACCACCTGGAACAGCTCGGCGCGCGATTGGGTGAAATGCTCGCACAGCGCCTTGGACTGCTCGACGCCCTGCGCGGCGAGAATCTGCTTGAGCATGGGAATGCAGCTACCACAGGATGTTCCGGCACACGTAGCCGCCTTGAGGGCGGGCACGTCGGTGGCTCCCTCGCAGATTGCCCCACAGATAGCGCCCTTGGTGACCGCGTTGCACGAGCAGATCTGCGCGTCATCGGGCAGTGCGCCCACCCCGATCTCCGCACCGGCGGGGGTGATCAGCGAGGCAGGATCCGCGGGCAGCTCCCGGCCGAGCATGGGCCGCAGGGTGCCATATGTGCTGGCATCACCGACGAGGATGCCGCCCAATAGGGTTCGTGCGTCATCGGAAACCACGAGTTTGGCGTAGGTGCCCTTGGTGGCGTCGTTGAAGACGACCTCCAGCGCACCCTCGGCGGTGGCGTGGGCGTCACCGAAGCTGGCGACATCTACCCCGAGCAGCTTGAGCTTGGTGGAAAGATCCGCTCCCGGAAACTCGGAGACCCCGCCGAGGAGCCGGTCGGCGACGATCTCGGCCGTGGTGTACCCCGGTGCGACCAGCCCGTAGCAGCGGCCCTCGATGGCGGCTACCTCACCGATCGCATAGATGTGCAGATCGCTTGTCTGGCAGCCGGTGTCGGTGAAGATGCCGCCGCGTTCGGCCAGTTCCAGCCCGCAGTCCCGAGCCAGCTCGTCGCGCGGCCGGATGCCCGCGGAGAAGACCAGTACCGAGGCATCGATCGACGATCCGTCGGACAGCTGTACCGTGAGCGTCCCGTCGGCCGCCGTCTCGATGGACTTCGTGGAGACGCTGGTGTGCACCGTCAACCCGAGCTCGGTCACCAGCCTGGTCAGCAGGGCGCCACCACCCTCATCGACCTGCAGGTGCATCAGACGGGGGTTGAGCTCCACCACATGGGGGGCCAAACCCATGAGACGCAGCGCATTCGCGGCTTCGAGCCCGAGCAGTCCGCCGCCGATGACGACACCCGCGGAGCCCGGCGACTTGTCGGCGGCGGCCTTGATGGCGTCCAGATCGTCCATGGTGCGGTAGACGAAGCAGCCGTCGGCGTCGCCACCCGGCACTGGCGGCACGAACGGATAAGACCCGGTGGCCATGACGAGCGCGTCATAGTCCAGCACAGCGCCGGCCTCGGTGGTGACCGTCTGACCGGCCCGGTCAATGCCGACCACCCGGTCCCCAAGATGCAGGGTCACCATGGGATCGTCGCCGTAGTCATTTCCGGTGAGCGCCAGCGTGTCCCGGTCCCAGCTGTCGATATACGAGGACAGTGCCACACGGTCGTAGGCGGCGTCGGCCTCCTCACCGAGGACGGTGATCTGCCACTGGTCGGTGGCGTCGCGCTCGCGAAGCACCTGGACAAATCGGTGGCCGACCATCCCGTGGCCGATGACGATGACGTTCTTGTTCATGAGTTTCACACCGCCACTTCGTCTTTAGACATGGACATCGCCGGAACCGGGACCCCCACCGGGCGCCGCACGTAGGCGTACCAGGTGACCACGGCACAGACGACGTAGAAGGCGAGGAACACCCAGAACGCCATGGTGGCCGACTTGGCCGCGCTGAGGTACGAGGCACGGAGCACCAGGTTGATGGCAACGCCGCCGAGCGCGCCGATGGCACCGGCCACACCGATCAATGCACCCGACATGGTTCGCGACCAGGTTTCGTCGAGCCCGGCGCTATGCGCCTTGGCGGCGAAGATCGACGGAATCATCTTGTAGACCGAGCCATTACCGATTCCTGAGACCACGAAAAGGACGATGAAGCCGGTGACGTAGGAGGCCATGATCGCACCGGAAGGTGCGCCGGCCGTGCGGTCGTCGATGGTTCCCGCGGCCACCAGGATGCCCGCGCCGAAGATCATCGCGACAAAGGCGTACAGCGAGATCTTGCCGCCGCCCGTACGGTCTGACAGCCAGCCGCCGAACGGTCGGGCGAGCGAGCCGAGCAGCGGCCCGATGAACGCGATCTGGGCGGCATGCAGCGATGCCTGCGCCGCGGCCTGCGCTGGGGTCAAGCCGCTGTGCGCGAGCCCGGCAAGGAAGTTCAGCTGCAGCACCTGGCCGAACGCGAAGCTGAACCCGATGAAGGAACCGAAGGTGCCGATGTACAGGAAGGCGATGATCCACGAGTCGCGGTACTTCATCACGTTGATGAGTGAGCGGCCGTCGGTCTTCTGGTTCGCCAGGTTGTCCATGAACAGCGCCGCACCCACAGCGGCGAAGGCGATCAGCACGAGGTAGATACCCGCTACCCAGTGTGGTGAGCGGTTCCCCGCGGTGGCGATGACCAGCAGGCCGAGCACCTGGATCACCGGCACTCCGATGTTTCCGCCACCGGCGTTGAGCCCCAGTGCCCAGCCCTTGAACCGTTGCGGGTAAAAGGCATTGATGTTGGTCATCGAGGAGGCGAAGTTTCCGCCACCGAAGCCCGCGACCGCCGCCACGATCATGAAGGTGGTGTACGAGGTCTCCGGATGCGCCATGAAGTACAACGTGAGGGCGGTCGGCACCGCCAGCACCAAGGCACTGAATATGGTCCAGTTACGCCCGCCGAACCAGGCGGTGGCGAAGGTGTAGGGCAACCGCAGCACCGCGCCGACCAGGGTCGGCATGGCTACCAGGAAGAATTTCCCGGCGGCGTCGATGTGATACACGTTCTGCGGCATGAACAGAACCATGACCGACCAGATGGACCACACCGAGAAGCCGACGTGTTCCGCTACCACCGACCAGATCAGGTTGCGCCGTGCGACTTTCGCACCACCGTTGTCCCAGGCGACGACGTCCTCGGGATCCCAGTTCTCAATCCAGCGTCCGCGCCGTGCAATTGGGGCTGTTGCCGTGTTGTTCGCCATGACAGCACGGTAGAAAAATCTTGTTGCGGCGGCGCTGCTGGCGATGACCGAGCCATCACATCTCGCTCACACGAGTCTGTCATGTGCCGGTGAGATGACTGTCGGCCTACGTCACACTAAGACCCGAAAGTGATGTGCGTTACAGCGTGAGCCGCACCAGGGCCGCACTGCGTGCCAGCCCCGGAAAGGACTCCGCCGACGAACGGGGATGCAACGCATGCACGGCCAGTCGGAAAATCAAGGCCCGCAACAACATCTGCGGCCACTCCGGCAAGGTCGCCCAGCGTTCTATGAGACCGTCATCCGCGTCACCCCACGACAGCGCATCCACCACCGCGACGCCGGCCGCCCATGAGGCCGGGCGCCAGTACGGCGTGATGTCGGTGATGCCGGGCGCGGCCGCGCCCGCGAAAAGCACAGTGCCGTACAGGTCGCCATGCACCAGCTGCGGTGGGCTCTTAGTGGGCCGGCGCAGGCTCGCCAGCTGATTGATCAGGTCGATGGACCGCTGGCCGTCCGGCGAGCCGGGCGATACCCGGGCCGCGGAGGGCCAGGACTGCAGCGGCCGGTCTTCCCAGGCCGCGCGGTCGGCCGCGATGAACACGTCGACATCGGCCCATGGCGCCACCGGGGGCTGGGTAAGAAACCGGGGGCGTTCCAGCTTGGAGGTGGCCTCATGGAGGCGCACCGACAGCGACACCACCTCGTCGTGCCGGGGTTCGGGCGCACCGGCTACGAATGTGTCCGCGCGCCAACCCGATACGACATACCGTCCATCCGTAGACCGAACTGGCCGGGCCAGGCGCACACCGTCGATGAACAGTGTGTCGCGCACCTTGGCGGACCACGCAGCGCGCGCATGGTCCGCTACCAGTGACAACACCACTTCACCGCAGCGCCAGCCACCCTCCCATGTCGGGCCGAGCTGGACTGGCTTGACGCCGCTGAGCCCGTAAGTCGCGAGCACGTGCTCGGGCGGGCGGTCCACAGTCACGCGGGATACGTTACCGCCTGCAATGAACTGGATTGTGTTCGCTCGGAGTTCGTGTCGGCGGTCACAGATGGGGCGTCCCGCGATATGGGGCTGTTGCTGGTCCCCACCGATCAGTACATGACCATGTCGGGGTCCATCTGCTTGGCCCAGGCGGCGATGCCTCCCTGGAGGTGCACCGCGTCGGAGAAACCCGCCTTCTTCACGGCCACAAGCGCCTCTGCCGACCGAATCCCCGTCTTGCAGTACAGCACCGCCTGACGGTCCTGTGGCAGCTTGGCGAGGCCATCTCCGGACTCCAGGGTCGACTTGGGCACCAGCTCGGCACCGTCGATGTGGACGATGTCCCATTCGACGGGTTCGCGCACGTCGATCAGCGCCACCTTCTTATCGGCGTCAAGCAATTCGCGCAGCTCACGCGGGGTAATGGTGGAATCGGCGACCGCGGCGGAGGCCTCATCGCTGATCACACCGCAGAACGCGTCGTAGTCGATAAGTTCAGTGATCTTCGGCGTCGCCGGATCCTTGCGAATCTTGATGGTGCGGTACGTCATGTCCAGCGCGTCATAGACCATGAGCCGGCCCAGCAGCGTGTCACCGATTCCGGTGATCAGCTTGATGGCCTCGGTACCCATCACCGAGGCGATGGAGGCGCACAGGATGCCCAATACGCCACCCTCCGCGCAGGACGGCACCATCCCCGGGGGCGGCGGCTCGGGGTACAGATCGCGGTAATTCAGGCCGAGACCGTCGGGCGCGTCTTCCCAGAAGACCGACACCTGACCCTCGAAGCGGTAGATGGAACCCCATACGTACGGCTTGTGTGCGAGCACAGCGGCGTCGTTGACCAGGTAGCGCGTCGCGAAGTTGTCGGTGCCGTCCAGGATCAGGTCGTACTGTTTGAACAGGTTGACGGCGTTGTCCGGCTCCAAACGCAGCTCGTGCAGCCGCACCTCGACCAGCGGGTTGATCTCCAGCACCGAGTCACGCGCGCTCTGCGCTTTGGACCTGCCGATATCGGACTGGCCATGAATGATCTGGCGCTGCAGGTTGGACTCGTCGACCACGTCGAACTCAACGATGCCGATGGTGCCGACACCCGCGGCGGCCAAGTACAGGAGGGTCGGAGATCCGAGACCGCCGGCGCCGATGACAAGCACCTTGGCGTTCTTGAGACGTTTTTGTCCGTCCACACCCAGGTCGGGGATGATCAAATGGCGGCTGTACCGGGCGACTTCCTCGCGGGTCAGACCTGCGGCGGGGCTTACCAACGGCGGCAATGTGGGCACCGTGACTCCTGTGACTCGGGTTCCTCAGGGCTGTCTGAGAGGGCTACAGCTGCATCAACAGTATCGGGATGCCAACCCTTCCCGAGCCCGGGACCGCCGCTAGGGAATCGGATACGGCCAGGGATTGGTGCGGCAGGTCTTTCCGTCGGGCTTGATCGAATCCGCGTCGAACTTCGCCGCATCGTTGTTGTTGGTGCTGAACGTCTGCTGCATCATCACCGGGGCCAGCTGTTGGTCCTGCTCACACGGTTCGTGTACCCGGTAACCGATGGCATGTCCGACTTCGTGGTTGATGACGTACTGGCGGTACGACGTGATGTCGCCCTGGAACGGGACGGCGCCGCGCACCCACCGTGCTTCATTGATGAACACGCGCCGGTCGCCGTTCTCGCCATACCGCGGGTTGTAGCAAGAGGCTTCGAGCTGAATCTCATAACCACAGCCCTCGCGCACGGTGGCCGGCGAGGTCAGCGAGATCCGAAAATCAGGTGTGCCGGAGTCGATCCGGACAAATCCGAACTGAGGGTTGTGCGTCCAGCTCTTCTGGCTGGCCAGCGTCTCGGTCACCATGCGTGCGAAAAGGTCGTCACCGCCAAAACCCATGGTGTCGATGCCGTCCTCAACCTCGATGGTGTACGCGAACACCTTCGCGGCACCCGTCCCGATCTGGGGTGTCGTACCCGGCACGACGTGCCAAGACTTGGCGCCCGCCTCGGTGAACGACTCACCCTCGGGCAGCACCCCGGTCGGCAGGGTCGCGTCGAACTGAGTGAGGCCCTTGGGCGGGGCACCGATGATCGCGTCACCCAGCGCACCAATGGACGGAGGGTCAGCAACGGGCTCATTGGGACCGGTACCCGCGTGTGCGGGTTCGCGCTGCGTCACCGTCTGGTACCCGACGAAG
This sequence comes from Mycobacterium sp. D16Q16, assembly GCF_002013745.1. Classification (NCBI taxonomy): domain Bacteria; kingdom Bacillati; phylum Actinomycetota; class Actinomycetes; order Mycobacteriales; family Mycobacteriaceae; genus Mycobacterium; species Mycobacterium sp. D16Q16. The sequence goes on along the minus strand of NZ_MAEY01000007.1, from coordinate 84,266 downwards.
ACGGTCAACGCGACCAGCAGCGGAATGGCATACGCACGCCACCCGTAGGTGGAGATGAAACGGCCGAGCCAGGTCTGCTTGCGCCAGCGGTCGCGATCACTCCGGTCGGATCGGATGCGTCCGCTTCCTTCGGCGAGCGGATCGCGCTGGGCACGCAGCGGCTCGTAGCGTTCGGAGGACTCCTGCACGGGGAGTCGACTCATGGTTTCTGGCATGGACCTACGATTATGCGCCCATTGGTGCCGGTCGTAGGTCACCGGGCAAGGATGGCATAGCGACAGGCCATCCCGCCTCGGGCACGCCGCCAGATGCCAGGAGTACTGTCTGTATTTCGGGTTCAAGCGGATTGATTAGCCGCCTGAGTGAGATGGCGTAGGCGACCATTAAGTCGTGTGCGCGCAGAGGATAAGGACATGCGTGATCTTGCGAATCTGGCCGGGCGTCGAGGCAGGGTGAACTCGGCGGTGGCGACGCAGGATTCGACTCAGGGAAATACACGTCGTGGCGGACGACTGCCTCGCGATGAGCGTCGCGGTCAGCTGGTCGGTTCTGCCAGTGAGATATTCGTCGATCGCGGCTACCACGCCGCGGGCATGGACGAAATCGCCGAACGTGCAGGCGTAAGTAAACCCGTTCTCTACCAACACTTTCCGAGCAAGCTGGAGCTGTACCTGGAGGTACTGCACAAGCATGCCGACAACCTGGTGTCCAGCGTGCGGCAGGCGTTGCGCACCACCACCGACAACCGGCAGCGGCTACGCGCCGCGGTCATGGCGTTCTTCGATTTCGTCGAGCACGACAGCCAGGGCTACCGGTTGATCTTCGAAAACGACTTGGTGGGTGTCCCGCAGGTCTCCGAACGCGTCGAGGGAGCCATCAGCGCCTGCACCGATGCGGTATTCGACCTGGTCAGCCACGATTCCGGACTGGACCCCCACCATGCGCGCATGGTGGCCGTCGGCCTGGTCGGAATCAGCCAGGTCAGCGCGCGCTACTGGCTGGACAATGAGAAGCCCATCTCCAAGGACGACGCGGTCAACGCCACCGTGGGATTCGCCTGGGGCGGGCTCTCACACGTTCCGCTTCAGCCGCTCGACTAGCCGCTGAAGCCCACCCGGCGCGTATCGGCAACACCGATCTCCACGTAGGCGATTCGGGCCGCGGCGATCAGGTACTTGCGCCCCTTCTGGTCGGTGAGGTTGAGCACATCCGACTCCCGGGATAGTGCCGCGGACACGATCTTTTCGACGTCGGCCGGCGTCTGATCGCTAGAAATGACCAGCTCGCGCGGGCTATCTGTGACACCGATCTTGATCTCCACGAAGGCACCTTCCAGGTCATTAAGCGTGTACTGCAGAGGTTAGCCGACGCCAGTACTGCCGACACACCTCGCATGATCGTGCCAGTCCGTTAGTCACAGCAGTAACATCAGTATCAGGTTTCACATTGAGAAGAGGCGCTGATCATGGTCGGTTATCGCGGAGATTCTCGGTCCTCAAGCGGTTACGAGCCCTACGACGACCCGTATGAATCCGAGACGACCCCGCAGTACAGCGGGTACTCAGGTCTCGACGAGGACTTCGAGTACAGGCCGCCGGGTTCCAACGAGAACTGGAAATGGGTCGCGTCCATTGCCGGGGCGGTGCTGGCGATTGCCGTCATCGCGACAGCGGTCGTGCTCAGCGGTGGCGATGACAAGCCGCCTGCCTCTGCCATCACCACACCCGTGCCCTCGCTGACGCCGGTGACCACCACTCCCCCGGCGCCGTCACCAACGGCGACCTCGGCGCAACCGTCGACGACAACCGTGACCACCACCCCCGTGCAGGAGACGCCGAGCACAGCGCCATCCACGGAGGCGCCCGCACCCGAGCCGCCACCCTCCAACCCGATGCTCCCGCCGGAAGGCCAGCGGCCGATCACACCCGCAGCGTTCGCGTACTACGTGACCGGTAACCAGACCCCGGGCGACCTGCTGACAATCACCTACACCGACGGCAACGGCGCGACTCGGACCGTGCTCGGCGCCTCGTTGCCCTGGACGATGATCGTGACACCGAGCCCCGGAATCGTCGGCGGGTCGATCACTGCGACGAGCTTCGCCAGTCAGATCAACTGCTCGATCACCAACAGCCAGAACCAGATGCTGGCGGTGCAGAGCAACAACAGCATCATCGCCCGCTGCACCAAGTAGAGCTCTGACAGCCGGGCTAACCGCCCAGGCCGAGAACCGCCATCCGCTCGGCATGCGCGCCCTGCAGCCGCTCGAAGAACTCGTTCAGGTTCCCCAGACCGGCGCCTCCGGACATCACCAGCTCGGCGAGCTCGTCGTGCCCGGCAAGCACATGCTGTGCCTGCGTGACGGCCTCACCGAGCAGCCGTCGACCCCACAAGGTGAGCCGGTTGCGCTGCTGCGGGTTGTCCTTGACGGCCTCACGCACCTGGGCGATGACGAACTCTGAGTGTCCCGTGGTGCCCAGCACCGACTTGAGAACAGCCGCCGATTCACCTGGCAGCGAGGCGACCACCTCGCCATAAAAATCGGCCGCCAGCGAGTCGCCGATGTAGGCCTTCACCATGGCCTCCAACCACGTACGCGGCAGAGTCAGCGAGTGGTAGTTCTCCAGCGTCTTGACGTATGGCTCCATGGCCATCAGGACGTCAACTCCGTTAGCCTCCATCGCATCTCGCAGCACCTCGTAGTGGCGCATCTGCGAGGCCGCCATGCTGGCGATGGCGATCTTGCTGGCCAGGTCGGGCGCCATCTTGGACTCGTCGGTCAACCGGTAGAACGCCGCGATCTCGCCGTACGCGATCACCGCGAACAGCTGATTGACACCGGGAGGATCGAGGTCCGCAGTCATGTCTGGAACTCTAGTCGGGCACCCGCAGCAGAACACCGAACCGCGGGGCAAACCACGGCGAATCGGAAAATCGCAGCTCACCCGCTATCATGAGTGCGGGACGAACGCCCTGACTGTGCAGCACCCAGAGAGTTCTCCCACAGGAAATGTGCGTGCACGTGCTGCCCTCGCCGCTAGACGCGAGCCCGGCCCCGTCGAAATCCGACCTACCGATCGTGCGCGCTGAGCGAAAACACGAAAGGTACGTACACCCACCCATGAGTCATATCGAACACACTTTTGCCCAGCTCGGCGTCCGCGACGAGATTGTCCGGGCCCTCAGCGAAGCCGGAATCGAGCATCCGTTCGCCATCCAGGAACTCACCCTTCCGCTCGCCCTCGCCGGCTCTGACCTCATCGGCCAGGCCCGCACCGGCATGGGCAAGACCTACGCATTCGGTGTCCCGCTGCTGCACCGCATCGCCACCGGTGTCGAGGATCGACCGCTCAACGGCACGCCCCGCGCGCTGGTCGTGGTCCCGACCCGCGAGCTGTGTATCCAGGTTTACGAAGACCTCACCAGGGCGTCGAAGTATCTGACGGCCGGTGACCGCGACTTCAGCGTTGTCTCCATCTATGGCGGACGGCCGTACGAGGCGCAGATCGAGTCGCTCCGTGCCGGTGCCGACGTCGTAGTCGGAACACCGGGCCGGCTCCTGGACCTCGCGCAGCAGGGCCACCTGCAGCTGGGCGGACTGGCCATGCTGGTGCTCGACGAGGCCGACGAGATGCTGGACCTGGGCTTCCTGCCCGACATCGAGCGCATTCTGGCGCTGGCACCGTCCGCTGAATCGGGACGGCAGTCGATGCTGTTCTCGGCGACGATGCCCGATGCGATCATCACCCTGGCCCGCACCTTCATGAATCGCCCGACCCACATCCGGGCCGAGGCTCCCCATTCTTCGTCGGTACACGACTCGACCGAGCAGTTCGTCTATCGGGCGCATGCGCTGGACAAGATCGAGCTGGTCAGCCGCATCCTGCAAGCCGAGGGCCGCGGCGCCACCATGATCTTCACCCGCACCAAGCGGACCGCACAGAAGGTGTCCGACGAGCTGGCCGAGCGCGGTTTCATCGTGGGCGCCGTGCACGGCGACCTCGGTCAGATCGCGCGTGAAAAGGCATTGTCTGCCTTCCGTTCCGGTGAGATCACCGTGCTGGTCGCGACCGACGTGGCTGCCCGCGGCATCGACATCGACGATGTCACCCACGTCATCAACTACCAGTGCCCCGAGGACGACAAGACGTACGTGCACCGGATCGGACGCACCGGCCGCGCCGGGCGGACCGGCATCGCGGTCACCCTTGTGGACTGGGACGATGTCGCGCGTTGGCAGCTGATCGACAAGGCACTCGGCCTCGGTGTGCCCGACCCTGACGAAACCTATTCCACCTCACCGCATTTGTTCACCGAGCTGAACATCCCCGCCGGCGTCACCGGATCGACCGGCCCCAAGTTCACCGGCGGACCCAAGCGCCGCGAACCGCGAGCCGAGCGCACCGAAAGTGACAAACCCAAGCGCACTCGCACGCGTCGACGTACTCGCGCAGGCGAGGCCGCCGACGATTCTGTCGCCGAAGCACCTGCGGCGGTGGCCACCGCGGAAGGTGACCAGCCCGCTCCCGCGCGCCGTCGTCGGCGCCGCCGCCGTCCGGCCGCGACCACCGCCACGGCGTGATCGCACCGGAGCGGCGCACCCGGGCCGACATCATTGCTGCGGCGGTGATCGCCGTCGTGGTCGCCGTGACCGGTGCCACGATCTGGTGGACCAGCGATGCACGTGCCACCGTCAGCCACCCCGCCGCCGGGGACATCAAACGCCCGATCAGTGCTACCCGGGTTCCTGACTCGGTGCGCGAGCTGTGGTCCACCGCGAGTGGAGCCACAAAGGGGCCGGTCATCGCGAGCGGTGCGGTTGTTAGCGCCGATGAGCACGACGTGGTGGGCCATGATCCGGTCACCGGCGCACAGCTGTGGTCCTACGCGCGCCGCAATCTCGATCTGTGCGGCGTCATCGGCTTCATCGATGACGCGGTGGCGGTCTATCGCGATGCACGCGGATGCGGCCAGGTCACCATGATCGACGGACAGACCGGCCGCCGGGGTCCGTTGCGCAGCAGTGCAAATGATCCGAAGGTGTCGCTGTCGACCGACGGCACCTACGTGCTGGCACTTGGCAGCACCCGGCTCGAGCTGTGGCGTTCGGACATGGTGCGCACCCTGGAGTACGGACGAGTCGTCGCTCCCCTGAATCCCAACAGCCAGCCCCGCGTGGACTGCACGCTGAAATCGGGTGCCGTCGGGTCCAGCGTGCTCGCGGTGCTGGAGACCTGCCCTCAGGACTCCACCTTGCGGCTGACGCTGCAAAAGCCGACACCGAAGGACAACGACAAACCCGAGGAGCTCTACTCGGCGGCGCTACCAGGGGTTGAACGCGGCTCCGCCGCCAAGGTGCTCGCTGTCGCGGACACGCGGTCGGCCGTATACCTGCCCGGCACCCACAACGAGCTGGTGGTGTTCGACGACCATGGCATGCGCGTCGGCGCGACGGCCCTGCCGGGTGCGGTAGCCCAGTCCAATACCGCCGCGCAAGCCGGCGACGTTGTCACCTGGTGGACGGGCAATCAGGTGCTGGTGCTGGGCGGCTTCGATCTCGCCTACCGATTCGTGCTGCCCACCACCAAGAAACCCTTGGGGCCGGGCACGGCCATGGCCGGTGAACTGCTGATCCCGGTCGAAGGTGGGATCGATGTATTCAACATGACCACCGGAGAATTCCGGAAATCCATTGCTGTGCAGCGTGATCCGGCCGACGAAAAGGGCCCCGTCATCAGCGCCGTCGTCGGCAATACGTTGGTGGAGCAGCGCGGGTCGCGAGTCTTCGCACTGGGATAAATTGGCCTCACCGAGCAGGGGGACCCACGGTGGAATTGGTCGACAACACGAATCTTCGCGCGGCGGTAGCTGCATTCGCGGCACAACCCGGGCAACAGCGCGCCTATGACGTACTCCGGGCATGTATGCGCGGGACGCTTCTCCTCGATATCACAGGGTCCGACATGCCCGTCGACAGCTCCTCGTCCTTGCCCTCCGGCGCCCAGCTACAGATTCGGGGAGGAACCGGGCCAGACGGAGGCCGGGCGCTGTTCGCCTACACACGCAATGAGGAAATTGCACGCCATCACGCTCCTGACACACGGACACAATCGATGGCTCAGTCCGCGATAGCCGTGCTTGAGTTCGTCCGAAATCAGCGCACCCCCTGGCTCTACCTCGACCCTGTCGGCCCAACATGCGCACTCACTGCCAACGAGATCGATTTCGCATTGCGAAACCCCCGGAACGAGCAGGTCCGAGAGGCCATCGAGCTTGTCGCGCTGGGCAAAGCCGACCGCCAATCGGTGCTGCATCTCCTTCGCCAAAGCGGCCCAATGCTGCTCGGTGCCGATGAGCACACCGTTCCGGGCAAGGTCGCCACGCGCAGGACACAGCTGCCCGACGGTTCCCTCGCACTCGTCGCCTTCACCAGCGCCCCCGAGGTAGTCGCGTACGTCCCGTCCGATGCCGTTGTATCAGTGACTACCGAAAAGGTGCTGGAAGTAGTCATCCAAGATGGATACGCAGGCTTGGTCATCAATCCGGCTGGACCGTCGGTCTTTCTTTCGATAGCAGAGATCACCAGCACCTGACGGCGCGGTTGCGCTCAGTCCACCGGCGGCGCGAAGGTCGGCATGGCCTTGCCGCTCTTCCAGTGCTTCACCAGGCTCTGCGCCAGCTCTTGGTAGGCCAGCGCACCCTTGTTCTTGCGACCCGCGAGCACCGACGCGCCCGAGGCGCTTGCCTCGGCGAACCGCACAGTCCTCGGAATTGGCGGCGCAAGCACCGGCAGCTCGTAACGGTCGGCCACATCCAGCAGCACGTCGCGGCTGTGCGTGGTCCGCGAGTCGTACAGCGTGGGCAGCGCACCAAGCAGTGTCAGCCCCGGGTTGGTGATCTGCTGGACATCGGTCACCGTCCGCAGGAACTGGCCGACGCCCCGGTGCGCCAGCGTCTCGCATTGCAGCGGCACCATCACCGAGTCGGCGGCCGTCAGGCCGTTCAGAGTCAACACGCCCAGCGACGGCGGGCAGTCGATGATCACGACGTCAAACTCGTCCCCCAGTGATTCGAGCGCCCGCTTCAGCGCGTACTCACGGCCAGCCCGCATCAGCAGCATCGCCTCGGCACCGGCCAGGTCGATGTTCGCGGGCAGCAGCGTCAGATCCTCGGCGGTGGTCACCAGCGCTTCCTTGATGTCTGCCTGCCCCAACAGCACCTCGTGCACCGAGACCCCAAGTCGGTCCGGGTCCTGCCCCAGCGAGAACGTCAGGCAGCCCTGAGGGTCAAGGTCAACCAGCAGAACCTTCTTCCCCGTCTGGGCCAACGCCGCGCCGAGGGACGCGACCGTCGTGGTTTTGGCCACCCCGCCCTTTTGATTGGCTACCGCCAGCACCCGAGTCACGCCCACATACTGGCATGCCGAACGCGATCACGACGGAAGTCGGTACGGCACAATCAAGTGGTGTCTGCCCCCCAAAACCGAATGTTGTTGCTACGCCACGGCGAAACCGAATGGTCAAAGATCGGCAGGCATACCGGTCGCACCGACCTGGATCTCACGGAAATCGGTCGCGCCCAGGCCGTCGCCGCACGTGAGGTGCTGGACAATCTCGATCTCAATGATCCGGTGGTTCTCAGTAGTCCGCGCCAACGCGCGATCCAGACCGCAGAGCTGGCCGGTCTCACTATCACCGCCACCGACGAGGACCTCTCCGAGTGGGACTACGGCGACTACGAGGGCCTGACCACGCCCCAGATCCGCGAGAACGATCCGGGTTGGTTGGTGTGGACGCACGGCTGCCCCGGCGGCGAATCGGTGGCTCAGGTACAGGCCCGGGCTGATCGGGTGATCGCCAAGATAGCCGCTGACCTCACCCAACGCGATGTGCTGCTGGTGGGTCACGGCCATTTCTCGCGTGCACTGATGACTCGGTGGATCGACCTGCCGCTGGAAGAGGGCACTCGCCTCGGTATGGCCACGGCCTCGATCGCCGTGGGCGGACATGAGCACGGCCAGCGTCAGGTGGCCGCACTTGGGCTGACCGGGTATCGGCACCCGGTACCGTCAAGCTGACATGACGGCCACCGACTCCCCCGCACACCCACATTTCGTGATGTCACGGGCCGCCGAGGCGCTGTATGCGTACGGCCGTGAGACCGCATACGACGACATCGCGACCGCCGCGGAGGCCCTGCGCACCGGGCGGCACCACATGCTGGTCGGCGCACTGCCTTTTGACACCTCCAAGCCCGCAGCGCTCACGGTTCCGGTGACGGTTGTGCGCGGACAACCACAAGAGTTCTACGGCACCATGCCGAATATCCATGTAACGCAACAAATACCGGAGCCTTCCGAGCATCTGCGGCGCGTCTCGGAGGCCGTCGAGGTGCTTCGCGACACCGCCGGTGGACTGTCCAAGGTCGTCCTTGCACGTGTGCTGGAAATGCGGGCCGACGCGCCCGTGGACGCTTTGGTACTGACGCATCGGCTGATCCGAAACGACCCCGACGCCAACAGTTTTTGCGTGGACCTCTCCCCTGCCGGTGACCGATTCCGCGGCCACACCATGGTGGGTTGCAGTCCGGAGCTGTTGGTGGAGCGCCGCGGGGACATGGTGATCTGTCACCCGTTCGCCGGTTCCGCCCCTCGATCCAGCGATCCATCTCTAGATCGGCGCACGGGTGAAGACCTCGCGGGCTCGCACAAAAACCGCCACGAACACTCCGTGGTGATAGATCAGCTGCGCGAGGATCTCGCGTCGCTGTGCGTCGATGTCCAGGTCCCACCGGAGCCGACGTTGAGTCGTACCGCCGCGCTCTGGCATCTCAGCACCTCCATCAGCGCGCGCCTGCGTCAAAGTTCAACCACTGCACTTGATTTGGCAGTAGCACTGCATCCCACCCCGGCCGTGTGCGGCACCCCCACCGAGGCGGCCGCCAACCTGATCGCACGCCTCGAGGGTGATCGCGGGTTCTACGCAGGCGCGGTCGGCTGGTGTGACAGCAGCGGGGACGGTCGCTGGGCCGTCTCGATCCGCTGCGCCGAACTGTCGGCCGACGGCACCGCGATCCGCGCGTACGCCGGCGGCGGACTCGTCGCCGAATCAGACCCCCAGGACGAACTATCCGAGACAACGGTCAAATTCCGGACCGTATTGGCAGGGTTAGGAGCCGAGAGTGAGTAACACCCAGATTCGCCGCGCCACCGAGGCCGACGTCCCGGCCATCGTCGGCCTGATCGAGGATCTCGCGGAGTACGAGAAGGCGCGCGATGAGTGCCATATCAGTCAGGAACAGCTCCACAAGGCGCTATTCGGTTCGGCTCCTGCCCTTTTCGCTCACGTCGCGGAGGCAGACGGCGTGGTCTGTGGCACCGCCGTATGGTTCCTGAACTTCTCCACCTGGACCGGTCAACACGGCATCTACCTTGAAGACCTGTACGTCAAACCGGAGCAGCGCGGTTCCGGCCTCGGGAAGGCATTGTTGTCGGCACTGGCGGCAGAATGCGAGGCCAACGGCTATACCCGGCTGGATTGGGCTGTGCTGGACTGGAATACACCGTCCATCAAGTTCTACGACTCGCTGGGCGCCAATCCGCAATCGGATTGGATCACCTACCGGTTGCAAGGCCCGGCATTGGCGGAGCTGGCCTCAAACCGCTGACGCTAGTCGGATTCGTCAGCGCCAACCTCATCGCCGGTGGCCCACATCTGCGCGGTGGGGCTGAACAGCAGCACCAGCGCGACCACCGCGACGATCGCGATTGGTACACCCAGCGCGGGCTGGTGCGACCCCACGGCCGCGTACCACGCGACGGGCAGGAGCAGCAGCTGCATCATCACCGCGATCCCTCTGCCCCAACGTTTCCCTGTGACGAGCGCGAGACCGGCGGCAAGGACGGCGGTGCCGAATGTCGCGAACCAGGCGGCGGTGCCGTACCCATTCACCAGATGCTGGTCGGCACCGCCGGCCGCGCGCACCACCAGAATTATCGCGATCACCAATCCGACGGCGCCTTCACCGGCGACGATCATCCCGGCGCGGCGAACGGTGTTCGGAACGGCTGTGGTCACCCGACAAGCCTATGTGGACCCATCACGACTGTGATGAGCAGCTTGCGCGTAGAACATCCGGCTAGGCTCATGCCCCGTGCGTGCGGTCCTCATCGTGAATCCCAATGCCACCTCGACAACAGCGGCCGGGCGTGACTTGCTGGCGCACGCACTCGAAAGCCGCGTGCACCTAGAGGTTCTGCACACCGACCACCGCGGACACGCCAGTGAGCTGGCCCGCCGCGCGGCCGACGACGGGGCGGCGGTCATCGTCGTACACGGCGGCGACGGCACGGTCAGCGAGGTGGTGAACGGGCTGCTCGGTCAGCCGGGGCACCCGGCGCCGGGTCCGTTGCCGCATCGGTCTTGGACACTGCGGCGAGCGCTGGTTCATCTTCAACGCGGGCATGGGCCTGGATGGCGAGGTGGTTGCCGCGATGGAGGCTCATCGCAACAAGGGCAAGCAGGTCACGGCGGGGCGTTATGTCACCCGTGCGGTGCTGAGCTTCTTCCGTGCCGCCCGGCGCCAGCCGACCCTCACCGTCGAGCTGCCCGGCCACGAGCCGCAGGCGGGCATCCATTTCGCGTTTATCAGCAATTCCAATCCGTGGACGTACGCCAACGAACGCGCCATCTGGACAAATCCCGGTACCGGTTTCGAGAGTGGCCTGGGGGTGTTCGCGTCGAAGAGCATGAACGTGACGGCGAATCTTCGTCTGGTCCGCCACATGGTGGGCGCGCCGCGCCCGGATCGCCCCGCGGCCAATCACCTGCTGCGGGAAGACGACGTTCCGTGGGTGCGGATACGCGCGTCAGCACCGATCGCCACGCAGGTCGACGGCGATTTCCTCGGAATGCGCAGTGACCTGACCTTCACCGCGGAACCCGACGTTCTCGACGTGGTCGCGCCGGCAAAACCCTCCAACACGCCTTTCTGAGCCTCACCCGACGCGCAATAGTGTTGAGCGACAGCCCGTTCCAGACACAGCCGTTTCACAGGCGCAACGCGGTGCACGTCACACCCGGGCCGTAAGGGATGTACTACTTCACGTAGTGGCGCTTCAAAGGCTCATGACGTTACTCACCAGTAGCACCAGTTCACCTGGGAAAATGGGGGAATCTCGCCAGATTCAAGGCGTAGATCGGTTTAGTGTAGTACAAACGATTGTGGAGTCCGCAGACACCACCCCCGAGTGAGATTGACCACGTGTTAACTCACGCTATTGACTTCTGCTGAGCTTGTGAAACGATCGGAAGCAACAGTGCAGAAACATTTGGTACGCACGCGTTAACAGCCGAAAAACATTGATCTCGTGCGCTTGTCGCGCGCGCGATGAAAAAGGAGTGCACAACTATGGATTGGCGCCACAAGGCGGTCTGTCGCGACGAGGATCCCGAACTGTTCTTCCCTGTAGGGAACAGCGGACCGGCCCTTGCCCAGATCGCTGACGCAAAGCTCGTCTGTAACCGCTGTCCGGTGACGACCGAGTGCCTTACCTGGGCGCTGGAGTCGGGCCAGGACGCAGGTGTGTGGGGTGGCCTCAGCGAGGATGAGCGCCGTGCCCTCAAGCGTCGCAACGCCCGCGCTCGCGCCCGCAGCGCCGTCTAACGTCGCAGCAATCAGAACCCGGCACAATTTGGTGCCGGGTTCTTTGCTGCTCTAAGCCGGATCGCGTGCCGCGCAGAGACTTTCAGGCCATCAAGCGAGCACGCCGGCCCAACGGCACCCGAAGCACCGCGTTTGTTCCACCCTCCGGGTCGCTGCGCATATCCAGCGAGCCGTCGATCTCCGCCGACACCAGCGTCCTGACGATCTGCAAACCCAGCCGATCCGATGTCTCCACGCTGAATCCGTCGGGCAATCCCCGCCCGTCGTCATGCACGACGACATCGAGCCAGCGCGCCGACCGCTCAGCCCTGATGATCACCTGCCCCTGAGCGCCCTCCTCGAATGCGTGCTCAATGGCGTTCTGGACCAGCTCGGTGATCACCATGATCAACGGTGTCGCGCGGTCGGAGTCAAGCACTCCCAGCGCGCCCTCGCGGGAGACACGCACCTTGGTGTCGACGGTCGCCACATCGGTCATGATCGGCATGATCCGGTCGATCACCTCGTCGAGGTTGACCTCCTCGTCCACCGACATGGACAACGCATCGTGGACCAGCGCGATCGACGACACCCGTCGGACCGATTCGAAAAGCGCTTCGCGGGCTTCCTCGTTCTGGGTGCGCCGGGCTTGCAGACGCAGCAGCGCGGCCACGGTCTGCAAGTTGTTCTTCACCCGGTGGTGGATCTCGCGGATGGTCGCGTCCTTGGACAGCAGCGCCCGATCGCGGCGCTTGACCTCCGTCACGTCACGGGTCAGCAGCAGCGCCCCCACCGATGCGCCGCGCACAATGAGCGGCAGGGTGCGGATGAGCACCGCGGCACCGCGTGCGTCAACCTCCATACGCATACTCGGGCCGCCGGCCAGCACGTCACGGATGTGCGCTGCCAGCTCCTGGCCCTCGAACGGATCCGAGATCAGCGGCTTGGTGACCTCCATGAGGTCATGCCCTTGCAGATCGCTCGCCAAACCCATGCGGTGGTACGCCGATAACGCGTTGGGGCTGGCGTATCGGACCTCGCCGGAGACGTCGAGTCTGATGAACCCGTCCCCCACCCGGGGGCTGGAGCGCGACATCGCCTGGTCGGCCACGTTCGGGAACGTTCCCTCGGTGAGCATCAGCAGCAGATCGCCCGCACACTCCAGATACGCGCGTTCCAGTACGCCCTTCTTGAGCCGGGAGGCCAACGCGGTCTGGTGGGTCAGCACCGCCACCGTCCGGTCCCCACAGCGCACCGGGACCGCCTCTACGTTGAGCTCAGAGGCGTGCTCGGTCAGGTCCGAGTCACTTTCACGCTCGATGGAACCCGAGGTGAAGGCCGCTTCCACCAACGGCACGTCTGAAGTCTTGGCGACGGTGCCTACGGCATCGCTGTCGATGATGGTCGGCGCGGTGTTGGGTCGGCACTGGGCGACGCAGACAAAAGCGTCGTCGTCGCGGTGCACCCACATCAGGTAATCGGCGAAGGAGAGGTCTGCCAGCAGCTGCCATTCGGCGACCACGGCGTGCAGGTGATCGACCGCTTCACCCGGCAGCATGGTGTGCTCGGCAAGCAGGTCACCGAGAGTGGACATCTGGTGGCGATCTAGTCGTCGATGACGGCGATCAAGTCGCCGGCCTGGATCACGTCGCCCACCGAAACACTGACGTCACCGATCGTTCCCGCCACCTCGGCGAGCACCGGGATCTCCATCTTCATGGATTCCAGCAGGACAATGGTGTCGCCTTCAGCGATCGCGTCGCCCTTCTTGACGAGTACTTCCAGCACGCTGGCCACGATCTCGGCGTGTACTTCCTCGGCCACCTGCGCGCCACCTCGCTCTCGTCAACATCCGGTTACTGGTCCTCAGTATCGAACCACACGTACGGGATCCACGCGTTCAACCACCCTTACCGGCATGAGAGACTGGGTACACACACCGGCGCGCATTATGCGCTGCTGGCCTGTCAGCCGGGCTCACACCCGGAACCCATTTGATCGGTAAGGAGATTCCCATGGCCAAGCGTGGTCGCAAGAAGCGCAGCCGTAAGCACAACGCCGCCAACCACGGCAAGCGTCCCAACAGCTAGCGCTAGGAGTTCTCAGCCCGCTGTTCGATGACAGTGGTCTGAGTGATCTTCAACTTAAGACGCTCACGTAGCCCGTCAGGTGCCTTTTCTCCACCGCACTTGCGGGCTACGAGTGTTTTGATCTGCTCTTCAATGCCGTAATGCTGCAGGCAGCCCGGGCATTCTTCGAGATGATGCCGCAGCCGCGCGCTGCTTTCCGCGCTGCATTCACCGTCGAGAAGGGTCCACACCTCCGCGATCACCTCGGCGCAACCGGATACCTCGCAGTTGCCACCCTTGTCGACACTGTTCTTCAGTTCACCGTCGGTCATGCCCGGCCCTCCGCTAACTCATTGTTGCGCAGGAAGCCACGCTCCTTGGCCACTTCGGCCAGCAATTCGCGCAGCTGGCGACGGCCGCGGTGCAACCGCGACATGACCGTGCCGATCGGGGTGTCCATGATCTCGGCGATCTCCTTGTAGGGGAAGCCTTCGACGTCCGCGTAGTACACGGCCATCCGGAATTCTTCCGGCAGCTTATTCAACGCTTCTTTGATTTCGTCGTCAGGCAGCACGTCGAGCGCTTCGATCTCCGCCGAACGCAGCCCCGTCGAGGTGTGCTCCGCATTCGCGGCCAGCTGCCAGTCGGTGATCTCCTCGGTCGGATACTCCGCGGGCTGACGCTGCTTCTTGCGATAGATATTGATGTAGGTATTGGTGAGAATCCGGTACAGCCAGGCCTTGAGGTTGGTGCCCTCTTTGAAGGTCCCGAACCCGCCATACGCCTTGACCATTGTCTCCTGCACCAGGTCCTCCGCGTCCGCGGGATTTCTGGTCATCCGCAGCGCAGCACCATAGAGCTGATCCAGCAGCGGTAACGCGTCACGCTCGAAGCGTGCGGCCCGCTCAGCCTCCGTCTCGACGTGAATCGCCTGATTGGAGGGATCTGCGGTGTCTGTCACGGCGGTCCTTTCGGTAGCGACACCGACCATACGGATCGGCACCGACATCGGACGTTCGAGGCACGCCATTGTCACCTGCAATACCCCTTCCGTGTTGAGGACCATAGTCCGCTCGATGCGGACACACTGCTCAACACCGACTCATGCCGGGGTATTTCCCAAAGTATCTCGACTGTCAACTCAAAATTCACTGGACCCGGGGCACTACTGTCCAGATCGTGGGTTCCAAGGCCGCCAAAGCTGCCACTCCGGCCGTCGCCGCGTTGATCGCGGCAGGGGTCGACTATCAACTGTTGCCGTATGAACACCGTCCCGGCGAGAGCGCGTTCGGCGATGAGGCGGTGCGCGCGCTGGCGGGCTCCGGGTTGGTTCCCGGGCAGATCTTCAAGACACTGCTGATCGCGCTGGACCGCGGAGCGGATCTGGCGGTCGCGGTCATCCCGGTACCCGCGACCCTCTCACTCAAGGCCGCGGCGGCGGCTCTCGGTCGCGGGAAGGCCACCATGGCCGATCCCGCGGCGGCCGAACGCAGTTCCGGCTACGTGGTCGGGGGGATCTCTCCGCTCGGACAACGAAGACCATTGCCCACCGTGATCGATTCATCGGCCCTCAGGTGGGATCGCATCCTGTGCAGCGCAGGAAAGCGCGGATTGCAGATGGCACTGGCACCCGGCGATCTGGTCCGGCTCACCAACGCTGTTACGGCGTCCGTCACAGCAGGGTGATCTGCTCCCCCACGGCCTGAGCGCCGTCATCCGGTACGAGCAGCTCCGGACCGTTGTTCGCGACACTGTTCACCAGCGATGAGACCTGCCGCGTTTCGATGTCGGCCACCTGGCCCGCCGGCTGCAACAGGCGCTGATCCAGATCCTGGTCCGGGTCCAGCCACCGGTCCCACGATTCGGCACCCAGCATCAACGGCATCCGGTCGTGAATCTCCAGCAGCGGGCCGACAGCATCGGTAGTGACGATCGTGCAGCTCAGCAGGGGTGCCGCATCCTTGGTGGGCTTCCACACCGACCACAATCCCGCAGCGAACAATCTCTTGCCGTCGCCGGGATTCATATAGAAGGCCGTCTTGGCGCCTTCCTGCTTACGCCACTCGTACCAGCCGTCCATCGGAACCAGACACCGCTTGGACTGCGCGGCGACACGGAACGTTGCGGCCGTGGTGAGACTTTCCGCGCGGGCATTGATCAGCGGCGCGCCCTTGGCCTGCGGTCGGCCGTCTTCGCGTGCTTTGGCCCACGTGGGCACCAAACCCCAGCGCATGGCGCGGACGCGACGGGTGGGAACGTCGCCGGGTTCACGATGTCGTGCCACCACCGTGAGCACCGGGTCAGTCGGCGCAACGTTGTAGTTCGGGATGGCGGGAAGCTGCTGCGGTCCGGTCTGCTGACTCACTGTGCCAATCTCGTCCACCGCGTCGATCTCGACCGCCAGCAGCGCCGGGTCGATCGTCACCGCGTACCGTCCGCACATATCGCCATCGTGCCACCCGGGGCCGACACCGCAGGTATGCGTCCGGGACAATAGGGCGGTGACAAGCGGACTCTGGCAGGCACCAACGATCGACGGTTCCGTCAACGCGACCATCACCATGCCCGGCTCGAAATCCCAGACCAATCGGGCGTTCGTCCTCGCCGCGCTGGCCGCACGTGAAGGCGCCACCTCAACGGTGTCCGGCGCATTGCGCAGCCGTGATACCGATCTCATGATCGGAGCGTTACGCGCGCTGGGGTGCGACATCGCGGGTGACGGCACCGACCTGACGATCTCCCCCGGATCCGGCGACGGTGACAGCTCGACGGTCGACTGCGGGCTTGCCGGAACCGTCCTTCGGTTCCTGCCACCGGTGGCCGCACTTCGCCACGCCCCCACCATCTTCGACGGTGACGACCAGGCGCGCGCCCGACCTATCGCTCCCCTGTTAGACGCACTGCGTGCGATCGGGGTCGGCATCGACGGGCAGCACCTGCCGTTCACAGTGGCCGGCACTGGGCAGGTGCGCGGCGGCGAAGTCGGCGTCGACGCCTCGGGATCGTCCCAATTCGTTTCCGGCCTTCTCCTTTCCGGTGCCGCATTCACCGAGGGCCTGACGGCGGTGAACACCGCGGACGTGCTGCCCTCGGGGCCGCACGTGGTCATGACGGTCACGATGTTGCGTGAGGCGGGCATCGCGGTGGACGATTCAACCCCCGGCCGCTGGCATATCGATCCGCAACCAATCCCCCCGCACCACTGGACGATCGAGCCGGACTTGTCGAACGCGCTGGCTTTCATCGCGCCGGCACTGGCCACCGGGGGCACCGTGCGCATACTCGGCTGGCCACGAAAATCCACGCAGCCCGCACACCAGATCGAGGACGTGGTGCGCCGGTTCGCGCACAACGTCTCGCTGACGGATTCGCATCTGGAAGTCACCGGCCAGACCGGTTATGGCGGTGTCGATCTGAACCTTGGAGAGGTCGGTGAGCTGACTCCGACGGTGGCAGCACTGGCCGCGCTGGCGGAGCCCGGGAGCGTCTCCACATTGCGCGGAGTCGCCCATCTGCGAGGGCACGAAACCGATCGGCTCAAGGCGCTCGCCCACGAAATCAACACCCTTGGTGGGCGGTGCGAGGAGACTGAGGACGGGCTGCGGATAGTCGCCACCGACCTGCACGGCGGGGTCTGGGGCTCGTATGCGGATCACCGGATGGCTACGGCCGGAGCTCTTGTCGGCCTGAAGGTGCCGGGAGTGTCCGTCGACGACATCGCCACCACCAGTAAGACGCTGCCTGACTTCCCCGGAATGTGGGCCGACATGCTCGCCCAATCTGGAGCTCTTCGCGCAAGCGGCTCATCGGCACCGGACGGTCGCGCCTCTTGAGTCCACGCGAGTACGACGAGTCCGACGCCCGCATCAGGCCGGGCCGACGCTCGCGGCCTCGCACCAAGAATCGTCCCGAGCATGCGGACGCGGTGCCCGCGATGGTCATCACCGTGGACCGCGGCCGCTGGGGCTGTGTGTTGCAGGATGGTTCGGCACCGGACCCCAGCCGTCAAGTCACCGCGATGCGGGCACGAGAACTTGGCCGTACCCCGATTGTGGTGGGCGACACCGTGAGTCTGGTTGGCGATCTGTCCGGGCGCCCGGACGCACTGGCCCGCATCGTGCGGCTGGAGGATCGCCGAACAGTGTTGCGCCGCACCGCCGATGACACCGACCCCTTCGAGCGGATCTTTGTGGCCAACGCTGACCAGTTGCTGATCGTGGTGGCGGTCGCCGATCCCCCACCACGCACCGGCTTGGTGGAGCGCACGCTCATCGCCGCCTATGCGGGAGGCCTCACCCCAATCCTGGCACTCACCAAAACCGATCTCGCAGATCCTGAGGCGTTCGCCGCGCAGTTCGCCGATCTCGACCTGCAGGTCATCAAGGCGGGGCGCGATGCGCCGCTAGAACCCATCATGGACACCCTGTCCGGCCGCCTCACCGCGCTGCTCGGCCACTCCGGGGTGGGCAAGTCCACCTTGGTGAACCGCCTTGTCCCCGAGGCTCACCGGGCAACAGGTGAGGTGACCGGAGTCGGCAAGGGGCGCCACACCTCGACCCAATCGATAGCGCTCCCGCTCCACCCGTCGGGCTGGGTCATCGACACCCCGGGCATCAGGTCATTCGGCCTGGCCCACATCAAGCCCGCCGACGTACTGGCGGCGTTCAGCGACCTGTCCGAGGCCATCGAGGACTGTCCGCGCGGCTGCCAGCACCTTGGCCCACCCGCGGATCCCGAGTGCGCCCTGGACGAGCTCACCGGAGCGTCCGCCAAACGGGTGATGGCCGTGCGCCAACTGCTTTCCGTGTTAACAACGGCCTAACTCTTGGTTGCGAAGGCCTTCTCGGATCGCGCGAACAGCACACGCCGATTAGCGTTTCCATCAGTGGCTGCGAAGGAAACAGCCAATGAGGGTCAGGGGTTAACAGATGACGAGTTACGTCCGTAGAATCGCCAACGTGACAGCCATTTTCGCCTGTGGCGTCGCCGCCTGGGCCACCATGTGGCTCTCCGTGTCCGGCCTGGGATAGTTCCCGGCCGCTATCAAACCTAAGAAGCCCCCGACGCTCGCGCGTCGGGGGCTTCTTAGGTTTCTCGTCAGACCTTGGCGCTGCGACGCGACCTTCTGCGTTCGCGTACCGCGGCGAATGCCGACTTCAGTCCGCGCCGCTCACGCGGCTCGAGCTCGTCGAACATCTTGACGCTGCGCGTTTCCGGCGCATTGTCTGCGGTGTACTTCAGGTACTTGTCCGGCAGCGACAGCTTGGCGATGGTCCGCCACGTCTTCGCGTACTGCACCAGGAACGGGCCGGAGGTGTACGGCAGGTCGTACTTGTCGCACAGCTCACGCACCCGCACCGATACCGCGGCCAACCGGTTACTCGGCAGATCCGGGAACAGGTGATGCTCAATCTGATGGCACAGGTTACCGCTCATGAAGGCCATCGCCGGGCCGGCGTCAAAGTTGGCGCTTCCCAACATCTGTCGCAGATACCACTGCCCCTGCGTCTCGTTCGCCAGATCTTGCTTGGTGAACTTCTCGGCACCATCCGGGAAATGTCCGCAGAAGATGACGGCGTTGGACCAGATGTTCCGGATCACGTTGGCCAGCGCGTTGGCTGTGACGGTCTTACGGAAACTGCCCGACGGTGAAAGCGCGCTGGCCGCGGGGTACAGGACATAATCCTTGGCCACCTGCTTGCCTATCTTGGCCAGCACCTCTTCACGTTTGGCCGCGAACTCTTCCTTGTCGGCGCGCCCCTGCGCCACCTTGCCCAGCTCCAAATGCTGTGCACCAACACCCCATTCGAAGAGCAGCATCAACAACGTGTTGTACGCAAGGTTGCCCAGGTTGAACGGTGACCACTTCTTGTCGCGGGTGATGCGCAGCAGGCCGTAGCCCACGTCGTCGTCCATACCAAGGACATTGGTGTACTTGTGGTGGATGTAGTTGTGAGTCTGCTTCCAGTGCGAGGACGGGTCCACCATGTCCCACTCCCAGCTGGAGGAATGGATTTCGGGATCGTTCATCCAGTCCCACTGGCCGTGCATGACGTTGTGACCGATCTCCATGTTCTCGACGATCTTGGCCACGCCGAGCGTCACCGCTCCCGCCCACCAGGCGGACCTCTTCGTGCTCGCCGCCAGCAGCACGCGCCCGCCCAGTTCCAGGGTCCGCTGTGCGGCGATGGTGCGACGGATATAGCGGCGGTCGGCAGCTCCGAGCGATTCCTCGACATCCTGACGGATCGCGTCCAGCTCGTGTCCGAGTGCTTCAACATCAGCCTCGGTGAGGTGTGCGAATTCCTGGATATCCGAAATCGCCATCGGTGAGCTCCCTTCGCCGGTTCGTGCCTACGATAGCGTAACCTACGGCACCGTAGGTTACTAGGCCGTTAACCTCACACGTCGAGTACGCAATCCCCTGACGCTGCGGAAACACAGGTTTGAATCCGCGATCCCGGCTCATGCTCGGCGCCATTGCGCAGGTCTCGTGCATGCCCTTCCAGCAGCGGCACCACACAGGTCTGGCAGATCCCCATCCGGCACCCGAAGGGCATCTGCACGCCGGCTTCCTCCCCCGCCTCCATCAGCGAGGTCGCAGCGTCGGCCGCGCGCTGCTTACCGCTACGGGCGAAGGTGACCAGACCGCCCTGCCCGTGTGGCGCGGCCCGCGACACCGCGAATCTCTCCAAATGCAGCAGCTCGCCGATATCCGCATCGGCCCATACCCGCTGCGCGTCGTCGAGCATGCCTTCCGGGCCACATGCCCACGTCTGGCGCTGCGCCCAGTCGGGCACCTCGGAGGCCAGCGATGAGAGATCCACACGCCCCTGAGTCTTCGTCGTCCGCAGCCGGTACCGGTAGGACGGGTGCGCATCGGAGAGCGCCGCGAGCTCCCCGGCGAACATCACGTCACTCTCTGTCGGTGCCGAGTGCAGGTGCACCACATCGGGCAGCGGCAGGTCCGCCGCGGCCGAACGCCGCACCAACGTCCGCAACATCGACATCACCGGGGTGATGCCACTGCCCGCGGTGAGGAACAAGATCGCGGGTGGCGCGGGGTCGTCCAGCACGAAATTGCCCTGGGGGGCCGCCAGCCGGACGATCGTCCCCGGCTCCAGGCCGTTGACCAGGTGCGTGGAGAGGAAGCCTTCGGGCATCGCCTTGACGGTGATGGTGATGGTGCGTCCCGAACCACCGGCGTGCACCGGCGCCGATGTCAGCGAGTACGACCGCCAGCGCCAACGGCCGTCGATGAGTACGCCGATGCCGACGTACTGGCCGGGGTGATAGTCGAAGTGGAAGCCCCAGCCCGGCTTGATCTCCAGGGTCGCGGAGTCACTTGTTTCCTTGTGCACGCTCACCACGCGGCCCCGCAACTCGCGGGCAGACCACAGCGGGTTGGCCAGGCTCAGATAGTCATCCGGCAGCAATGGCGTGGTAATGCGAGAAGCCAAGCCACGCAAGACGTTTATCGCGGCATGGCGCGACTTGGGCGCACCCGAGGCGGACGCGTCGAGCCAGGAAGACAATTTCACAGCCAATGACCTTCCGGTGATGAAGGAGATGCCCAGCCAGGCGTAACCTACGCTACCGTAGGTTACTGGCCGGAAACAGGCCAATTCGAAGCCCGATCATGCTGCTCGCGCTGGTCGGCTACGCAACGCCCGGATGAACGTTTCCAGACCTGCGAGAGATGCGTGAGCTACTCCTTCTTCGTCTTAGCGGGGTCCGGCGTGCAGGTGGCGAGGAAGTCCTTGCCGTCCTTGGCCGCCACCTCTGCGGGATTCAGCCAACCGACGTCTTGGAACCAGTACGTGTCGACGGAATGCTGAGCCGACTCGTTGATGAACTTCGCAATATCTGTAGATGATCCCCAGCCATTGCTCCGTTCGGTGGACCCGCCTACAGACAAGCTGGCTCTCGTTTCGTCGCGCCAATCGAAACCCATTGGTAGGGACTCTTTAATACTAAGGCCCGGGTATTGGCCACCTATCGTGATGTACTCAAGGTCAGTCCCGGTTTTCGCGTTCGACGTCAATACCAATTCGGCACGGCTTGGTTCGAAATACACGGAGACTCGAACGGCATTTGCGCACGGTGACCCTGTCCAGATGCGGAGTTGTCCATCAGTGACGCGTGCGCCGAAGGCAGGGCGCAACGAAGGCGCAAACGGCGCCTCGGGATTCCAGCCGTCGTTCCTACATCCTGCCACGACAGCAACGGAGAGCGCAACGAGAAACCCGCCGATCATTCGGTTCATCAAGGGTAGCCCCCGTCGGAGAGACCAGCGTCTTTCTCGAATTTGTTGGTCTCCTGGTCTCTGCCATTGGCCAGTTCCCACGCCTGCTGCGCAACCATGCTCGCCCTGCCATTCGCCGCCCACTGCTGCGAATGCCGCTCTTCATGGTGGAGTATGCGATCCAGGTCAAGCTGGCCCGGGTGCGGGTTGCCATCGTTGCCGTACCACATGACGCCGCCACGGATTATTCTGCGCAATTGCTCGGACGGGTCCGACGAGTAATCGATGTTGACCTTGAACATATCTCCGTAGGTCGTACCACCACCTTGGGTAAACGGATCCTGCTGCCAGCCTCCACCGAGCGCCATCAGCATTCCGTTGGGCGCCGTCACCACCCGACCGCCGCCGTAGGTCATGCCTGCCACCTCGTCGTCGTAACTCCACGAGTTCTTCGCCTGCCGATCGATGATTCGCTGCACCTCATTGGCCGAGTACGGCGTCGGCTCAAAGTCGGTCTTCTCGCCACCTTTGCCGTAGTCAGTACCGCAGTTGAGGATATAAGTCATCAAGGTCGCCTTCCGGGCGTCGTCTCCGCTGACTCCTACCGGCAGCAGGAAGAACGACTTGCCATCTGGGTCCTTGATCTCCTCCATCCCTTCCAACACCTTGAAGCTCTCGGGAGTGATCTTGTGCTGCCGAGCGATATCAACAATCGTTTCGGGCGAGACCCCTTGCCGTGCAGCATTTTCCAACCACTTCTTGTAGTAGCCGGTCGGCTCGCCCTGAAGCAGTCCCGCATTCCGCAGGGCATCCTCGTACGCAGCGGTGCTCGAAGCCCCGGGCTCGCCCTTCATCGAGCCGTCGTCGCCCGGATCGTTCAGGGTGAAGGCGCGCAGCTCCTGTGCGATGGGATTGAGCGCCAACGCAATCTGCTCATCGATCGCCGCAAGCCCCAGCGCCTCCGTGCGGATCGTGGACTCGTGGGACTGACGACGGATCTCGCGCATCCCCGCGAAGGCGACCTTCAGCCCACTGTTGTCCACGACGGTGAGGGGTTCGTTGACGTCGTAATCCTCGCCCTCCGCCGCGTTGATCGCAGCGACCGCTTTGGACTTCGCGTCCTTCAACTGCTGCGCGTTGTTTCGGGCCATCTGCTCGCCAGCACGCAGTTTCGTCATCGACTGGCCGACCTTCTGCAGATCCTCGTACGCCTTCTTGGCGGCGGCGCCTCCGGTCTTCCCGTCCCAGGGAACCTGCTCGATGTGGCGCAGCGCCGTTCCGAAGACAACATTGATGAGGTTCGCCTGATCACCCCACGTCTTGGCGGCAGCATCCAGATGATCCGTGCGCCAGCGCTCGACCTGCGACCTTGTCGGTAAACCCACCATCGCCGTCCCCTACATATCCCGCGGATCAACGGCCGGAATGGCGTCGGCGTTGGTGGCGTCCATATCCGTGAACGCCCTTACCGACTGGGACACCAGAGCCGAGTATTTGTTCAGTTGATCCGCACACACCGTCGCCACATGGTCGCCGCTACCGGTCACCGCCTCAACGGACGACACCGATAACTCATGTGCGGCACCTCCACTCACAGCCGACGCCGACGGCCTCAGCTGATCAGCAAGCCCGGTCAATTTATTGGCCACATCGTGCAGGGCCTCAACGTCCACCCGAAGCGGGTGGCCACCCGCTGAAGCTCTCCCACCCATGACCGCATCATACGTGGAACAGCAACCAAACCCCAGGTCACAGCGAATTCTGTGGAGAATTCACTTCCACTTACGGAACTGGAATGCGTCGTCCTCTTCCAGATCCGATGACGGCGGCAACGGAAGCGTCGGCGGCTGCGACAGGTCAGCATCCGCAGATTCCGGACGCTGTTGCTGATTGAACTGCGCTTCGGCCTTGAGACGCGCGGCTTCTATCGCCGCAACGCCACTGTCCACCTCGTTGCGAATCTGATCGATCGCGCGTTCCAGCTCGCCCATCAGCCCAAATATCTCACAGCAGGTCGAGCAGGAACGGCAGTTCTTGGGTGGCGTACCAGGCCAGATCGTGGTCTTGCGCATCCCCTACGACCAACTCGGCATCCTCGTCGCCCAGGTCCGCGGCGTCGATCACCTCGGCCGCACGCACCACATCCGATTCGGCCTGCGCCAGATCGACATGCGCGGCCACCACAGCGGATATCGGCACAGCGGCTGCCAACCGAACCACGGCATCATCCAGATCCGGGCGCAGCTTGGCATCGTCGGCGGTCGCGACCAGCACCGCCCGTCGGGCCGGTAACTCGTCGTCGCCGTCGTGGTTGGCCAGCAGCCGCAGCGAGGCCAGCGCCGCCTCACGCATGGCCACCTCGGACAGCTCATCCTCGTCGCCCGCGGAATAGGCCTCGCGCAGCGCCGGGGTCACCGCGAAAGCGGTGCCGTTCACCGGCCACAATTCGCCGTCGGCCACCAATTCGCGCAGCATCGCGAGCGTCACCGGGATGTAGACCTGCATGGGCATTACTGCGCCGCCTCCAACAACTCGTCGAGCGCCTCGGTGATCAGCACCGGAAGCATGTCCGCATCCGGCATCGCATCACGATCAGCGTTGATTCCGTAATACACGACACCGTTGTAGGAAGTCAGCCCAATGGACAACACCTGATTACGCAGCAGCGGAGGCACCGGGTAGATCTCTGCCAAGCGCGCACCGCCGATGTACATCGGGGCCTGCGGCCCAGGCACATTCGTAACCAACAGATTGAACAGCCGATTCGGCAGTGTGGTCGCGACGCGGGCCGCCAACGCGTGCAGGGTCGGCGGGACGAATCCGGAGAGCGCCGCCATGTTCGGCACGTCCACCAAACTGAATGCCGCTGAATGTGATTCGGTGGCATGCGCGATCTGCGACAACCGCACCACGGTGTTGCCCTCACCCACCGGAAGGTCGACGAGAAACGGCGACACCTCGGTAGTGGCGGCGCCCTCGGCAAGAACATCCAGGTCACCATCCCGGTACACCGACATCGGCACCATCGCCCGAATCATAGAGGTAGTGGTGACCGGCTCTCCCCTGCTCATCAGCCAATTACGCAGCGCCCCAGCGATTACCGCCAACACCACATCATTGACATCGCAATCGTATTTGGCACGCACCCGCCGATAATCGGCCAACTTGGTGGTCACCACGCTGAATCGCCTACTGCGCGAAACACGTTGGTTGAGTGGCCCGCGCGGGGCGGCACCACGGGCCGCTGTGCGCACCACCTTGGCCATGCGCTCACCCAACTCGCCGATCTCGCCCGTCAGCGACGCGGCGTCGGCGACCGCGCTGCGTACCGCCTCCAGGCGGGCACCGGGGCGCGCCAACCACTCCGAGACCGCACCGGCGACCAGCTCACTAGAGCTCGGTTCATGCTCCGGAACCCAGATATCCTCGCCGAAGTCCGGGGTGCGGGCTGTCCGGTCAAACAGAACCTGTCCGAGTTCGAGCGCGGATTGGCCGTCCACCAGAGCCTGATGCGTCTTGGTGTAGATGGCCAGCCGGTTCTTGGACAGCCCCTCAACCAGGTACATCTCCCACAGCGGCCGCGACCGATCCAGCGGGCGAGATGTCAAGCGTGCCACCAGATCTTGCAGCTGCCCGTCACTACCCGGGGAGGGCAACGCCGAACGCCGAATATGGTAGGTGATATCGAAATCGACATCGTCCAGCCAGACCGGCCGGGCCAGTCCGAACCCGATCTCCTTGACCCGTTGCCGATAGCGTGGAACCTGCGGGAGCCGGCTCTCCACCAACGCGAGTAGCTCGTCGTACGTGAAGCCACCGCGGGGCTTGCGGATGATCGCCAACGAACCGACGTGCATCGGGGTTGAGCTGTCCTCGCTGGAGAAAAACGATGCGTCAAGCGCGGACAACCTGCTGACCACGATCCGCGCCGCCTTCCCCTAAGAATCTCGCCACTTGTACCCAGCGGCGCCGCTGTCCCGAACGTCCCGCCAACCGTACCCTGGCGCCCTCGGCACCGGCTGTGCGATCATGATCGGCAACGTTCTGCGCCTCTCCAGCAGAGCGAATGAGGGGGCTCATTCACTGGAGGGGAAATGTCTCATCGCTATGTCACCCGGGTGGCCGATTACGAACCGGCGCCGGTGCTGGCCAGCCTGCCGCAGGCCTGTCAATCACCACGTCCGGCAAGGTTGCGTCAATCGCGCACTCGGCCAGCGGGCATCGAGCGCCAGGCACATCTGCGCGAACAATCTCCGCCGCCTGAGGCGGTTGCGTTCGCGGATGCCGCAATGCGCCGGGTCCTGGAGGTCATGGATCGGCGCCGGCCGATAATCCAGCTGCGCCCGCTGTTGGCCGACGGGCCCCTGAGCGCGGTCATGGCACGTTCCTCGCGCACCCCCACCACCACCGCGGCCCGGCTTTGCAAGATCCGGGTGCGCCGCTGCGCGGACGACACCGCCGAGATCTTCGGAACGTTCGAGCGCGGTGGACGCGTCCGGGCGTTCGCCGGGCGCATCCAATCCGTACGGGGTAACTGGCTTGTGGCCGCGTTGCAGCTCGGCTGACGCCGACCGCCGCTAGCGCTTGCGGCGCGACCGCGGCGGCTTGGAGGTGCGGCCCGCGTTGCGCGCCGCTTCCCGACGCTCACGCCGCGTGCCACCGCCCGGGGCCGAGTCACCGCCACCGGCCTCATGCCGGGATTGCGCTGAACCGTCTTCCGCCGGCCCCGAGTACGTGAGCTCGGGCGTGGACTCTTCGAGCCCCTTCGCGCGCAACTCACCCTGTGCGGCTTGCGCTGCGGCGGAAGCGAACTCGGCCAACCCTTCGGGCGCTGCCTGCGGGGCAACGGTTCCATCGGCGGGCTGCTGGACCTCGACGTTGATGTTGAACAGGAAGCCAACCGACTCTTCCTTGAGGCCGTCGAGCATGGCGGTGAACATGTCGTAGCCCTCGCGCTGGTACTCGACCAGCGGATCGCGCTGCGCCATCGCCCGCAGGCCGATGCCCTCCTTGAGATAGTCCATCTCGTAGAGGTGCTCGCGCCACTTACGATCGATCACGCTGAGCAGGATGTTGCGTTCCAGCTGGCGCATCGAGCCCTCGCCGGCCAGCCCGTCGATCTCGGCTTCTCTTGCCTTGTACGCCTTCTTGGCGTCGTCGAGCAGGGCCAACTTGAGGTCGGCGGGGCTCAGCTCGTCGGCCTCACCGTAGGTGTCGGATGCGATGAGTTCCTCGGGCTTCAGACTCACGGGGTACAGCGTCTTGAGCGCGGTCCACAACGCTTCGAAGTCCCAGTCCTCGTGATAGCCGTCGGCAGTGGCACCGTCGACGTAGGCGGCGATGGTGTCGGTGATCATCTCTTCGATCTGCGGCTGCAGATCCTCGCCGTCGAGGATGCGGCGGCGTTCGGCGTAGATGACCTTGCGCTGCTGGTTCATCACCTCGTCGTACTTGAGGACGTTCTTGCGAACCTCGAAGTTCTGCTGCTCCACCTGGGTCTGTGCGCTCTTGATGGCGCTGGTCACCATCTTGGCCTCGATCGGCACGTCGTCGGGGACGTTCATCCGCGTCAGAATCGTTTCCAGCGCAGCGCCATTGAAGCGTCGCATCAACTCGTCGCCCAACGACAGGTAGAAGCGAGACTCGCCTGGGTCGCCCTGACGTCCGGAACGACCGCGCAGCTGGTTGTCGATACGGCGCGACTCGTGCCGTTCGGTGCCCAGCACGTACAGGCCACCGGCCTCCTGGACCTCCTTGGCCTCAGTCTCGGCGGCATCCTTGAACTTCTGCAGCGTCGCGTCCCAGGCGTCTTGGTACTCGTCCGGGGTCTCCACCGGGTCCAGGCCCTGTTCGCGAAGGTGCGTGTCCGCCAAGAAGTCCGGGTTACCGCCCAGCACGATGTCGGTACCGCGGCCGGCCATGTTGGTGGCCACGGTGATGGCGCCCCGGCGGCCGGCCTCGGCGATGATGCGGGCTTCCTGCTCGTGATACTTGGCGTTGAGCACATTGTGCGGAATGCGGCGCTTGGTGAACTGCCGTGAAAGGTACTCAGAGCGCTCCACACTCGTGGTACCGATCAGGACAGGCTGGCCGGCCTCGTAGCGCTCCACCACATCGTCGACGACCGCGATGTACTTGGCTTCCTCGGTCTTGTAGATGAGGTCGGATTGGTCCTTGCGGACCATCGGCCGGTTGGTGGGAATCGACACGACACCGAGCTTGTAGATCTCGTGCAGCTCGGCCGCCTCGGTCTGGGCGGTACCGGTCATACCGGCGAGCTTGTCGTAGAGACGGAAATAGTTCTGCAGGGTGATGGTGGCCAGCGTTTGGTTCTCTGCCTTGATCTCCACACGCTCCTTGGCCTCGATGGCCTGGTGCATGCCCTCGTTGTAGCGTCGGCCCAGCAGCACACGACCAGTGAACTCGTCGACGATCAGCACCTCGCCGTCGCGGACGATGTAGTCCTTGTCGCGGTTGAACAGTTCCTTGGCCTTGATGGCGTTGTTGAGGTAGCTCACCAGCGGCGAGTTGGCCGCCTCATACAGGTTGTCGATGCCCAGCTGGTCCTCGACGAACTCGACCCCGACCTCGTGGATACCGATGGTGCGCTTGCGGATGTCCACCTCGTAATGGGTGTCCTTCTCCATCAGCGGGACAATCCGCGCGAACTCCGGGTACCAGTTCGATGCTCCGTCGGCAGGGCCGGAGATGATGAGCGGGGTACGAGCCTCGTCGATGAGGATCGAGTCGACCTCGTCGACGATGGCGTAGGCGTGCCCGCGCTGCACCAGCTCGTCGAGCGAGTGGGTCATGTTGTCGCGCAGGTAGTCGAAGCCGAACTCGTTGTTGGTGCCATAGGTGATGTCGGCGTTGTAGGCCGCGCGCCGCTCCTGCGGGTTCATCTGCGACAAGATCACGTCGACATCCAGGCCCAGGAAGCGGTGTACGCGGCCCATCCACTCCGAGTCACGTTTGGCCAGGTAGTCGTTGACCGTGACGACGTGCGTGCCCTTGCCGGCCAGCGCGTTCAGGTAGGCCGGCAGCACACAGGTAAGGGTCTTGCCCTCACCGGTCTTCATCTCGGCGACATTCCCGGCGTGCAGCGCGGCGCCACCCATCACCTGTACATCGAAGTGGCGCTGGCTCAGCACCCGCCAGGAGGCCTCGCGCGCGACGGCGAAGGCCTCGGGCATCAGGTCATCGAGGGTCTGGCCCTTCTCCAGACGCCCCTTGAAGTCGCCGGTCTTGGCCCGCAGCTCGGCATCGGAAAGCTTCTCGACGTCATCGGACAGGGTGTTGACGTAATCGGCCACGCCCTTGAGACGCTTGACCATGCGACCTTCACCAAGGCGCAGCAACTTCGACAGCACGTCAATATCCCCTGTACTCGTTAGGACTTGTCAGACTTCAGCGAGTCCCATCGTAGGCGTCGTCCGCACCAGCTTCCCCGAGCAGTCACCCTTGGACGGCCGTCGCGCCATCCGCCAGCACCGCCAGGCGCCGCTCGCGGGCTATGAGGAACAACGGGAACGCGACGCTGATGGCGACGAGGAAGCAGAGCGCGACGTACACCCAGATGTGCTTGATACCCAACCGTCGGGCCTCGACAACCATGAGCACGAGGGCCGCGATCGTGAGCAGCATCAGGTCGTTGGTCAGAGAGCCCGCGACGTGATTTGCATACGCGCTGGTCACGACATCGAGCAGCTTCCCGCCGGACGAGATATACGCGATGTTGTGCCACCAGGTGGCAACCACGGCGATCAGCGCTATCGCGCCGTACAAGAAACAGAGGTTTCGGCGAGCAGTACTCACGGACGAAGTATGCGACGTGAAAGGACCCCCACACCAGACCTGGTGCGGGGGTCCTTGGCGCGGTTGACCGCGCGCCCTACTCCCCGAGGCGTATCAGGCCGTAGTCATACGCGTGTCTCCGATACACCACGGACGGGCAACCGGAGGATTCGTCATGGAACAGGAAGAAGTCGTGACCAACCAGTTCCATCTCGTAGAGCGCATCATCGACCGTCATCGGCTTGGCGGGGTGTTCCTTGGTCCGCACGATCTGACCCGGGCCGTGCCCGTCGTCGGCCTCCGCCCCGTTGTGACTGTGTGCGCCATTCACCGCGGCGGGAGGCGTGAAGGCATCGGCGGGCAGAACCTTGGTGGCCTCGGCGAGCGATACCGGCGTCTTGTCTCCGTAGTGAACCTTGCGGCGGTCACGGCCTCGGCGCAAACGGCTCTCCAGCTTGGCGACGGCAGCTTCGAGAGCACTGTGGAACGTGTCGGCACATGCCTCGCCCCGGACGACCGGTCCCCGGCCCCGCGCGGTGATCTCCACGCGCTGACAGACCTTCTTCTGGCGACGGTTCTTTTCGTGTTCGAGTTCTACATCAAAGAGGTAAATGGTTTTGTCGTAGCGTTCCAGACGGGACAGTTTGTCGTTCACAAAAATTCGGAAATGATCGGGGATATCTACGTTTCGGCCCTTGACCACGATGTCGGCTTGGGCCGTCCGCTCCCCGTCCTCGATAGCAACGGATGCCTTTGATGTGCTTGACAACTCATACCTCCGGTACTGAGAGTGCGCTTGCGCTCAACCCATCCGCTAGGGACTAAAGATGTTGGCGATGCGCATGTTTGATGTTTGACGTACGCCGGAGTCGCCTGAAACGCTGAGACGGCAGCCCGCCGGCGCTGGGGTCGGTAACCACCTCCTCCGCCGAATAGGACGCAGGCGTTCCGTGTTGGCCAGTGGTGTGATCGCCCACACGCGGAACGTTCATAGCTTGTTGGCCCCGACGGTAGTCCGTGTTCACTCGCCTTGCCACCGATTCGGGAGAGTCGTTTCGAGATCGTCATACGATCTTTAGGCGTACGTCAGCGTGAGCACGGCAGCGACCCGAAATCCTGCGGATTTCAACACTCTGACTGATTCGGCAACGGTGGCCCCGGTGGTCACGACATCGTCGACCAGCACCAATTCGGTGACCGGCCGCGGGGCCCGGCGCAGCGCGACACGTCCGGCGACATTGTGCTGACGGGCCGAACTGGACAGCCCCACCGAATCTCGCGCACCCACCTTCATGCGCAGCAGGGACGCAACGTGCACGCCCGGAATCCGGGTGGCGACCGTCGCTACCGCTGTCACCGGATCCCCGCCGCGTCCACGCGCCGCAATCCACCGAGTGGGTGCCGGAACCAATGTCACCGGCCGCTCGACGAGATGCCAGCGCAGAAGCTCCCCCACTCCCCGTGCCAGCACCGCTCCCAACGGAACCGTCAGGTCGCGGCGACCGCGATCCTTCATCGTCACGATCGCCCGGCGCCGAGCACCCGCGTACCGCCCGAGGGACAGGACGGGCACACCCGGATCGACCCGCGTCGTCACCACCACGGGCTCCGCGGTGAACGCGCCCGCACAGGCTTCACACCAGCGGGTGGAGGGCGCCCCGCAACCGCCGCAGGCCAGCGGCAGCATCAGATCGAGCATGCGATGACTGTGCGCGCAGGGTCCGACATCTCACCTTCACGCAATTTCCACGTTCCACACCTGCGCCGTGGTGGTATCAACTCCTCATGTCGACAGACCCCGCCGATATCGAAAGCATCCCGTCACGAGCCTTGGGATTGATGACGGGACCGCTGGCACTTCTCGTCGTTGGTTTCAGTTTCTTACCGTGGTGGGGCATCTCCGCGGATATCGGAACTTCGGAACCGATCACCGTCACCGGCATCGGCCGGATGACCGGCGATCCCTCGTTTGCATCACTGTCCAGCGAGGCCGGACAACCAGGGGTCGCGAGCGCCGTCGCGGGCATTCTCATCCTGGTCATAGCAGTCATGTGGACTCGCGGCCGTTTCGGTTGCGTGCGTTCACGTCTGGTGGCGTGCGCGCTGGCCGCCTCGGCTGCCGCGCTGGCCGGTCTCGTGCCGGTATGGCAGGCGTACGTGGCGGAGAACGTTCTGGACGCCATCGGTCTGGCGTCACTGCTCAGGCTCCGGAGCCATTACGGGGACGTTCTCTTTACGTCGTACGGCGCCGCGGTCACCGGCCTCGCCGCAGTGGTGATCGCGACCCTCACCGCGGTAAGCGCGGCACGCGCGCACGCGGCTTGGCGCGTGCCGATCGCCCTTGTCGTTGGCCTCGCCGTCGGCGCGGGCCTCGCATTCGCCATCCATGCGGGCATGCCGCTGCGCCCGAGTTAGTAACTGCGAGGCAGCGCCGCGACCAGCGTCTCGATCTGACTCCGATCCAGCACCGCGACCGTCCCGTCGGGCAGCCCGAGAATCCGGTCGGTGGCGACGCCATAGAGCCGCTGACGCTGGACCGCGGCGTCGATCGCCTCGGCGCGCGCATGCGCATCAGGCGCGGCGATGATCCGGTGCACGGTGGCACCCATGTTGGCCGCGAAGCCCTGGATCATGTCACCGACGCCCTCGGGATCGAACGTCTCGAACACTCCCTCGGCAACCCCGCACGTGATCACCTCGGTGAGCACCGGCCGAAACTTGTCCTCCCAGATCGCCGAGATCCTGCGCAGCAGTGACTGATTCTCCGGCCGCAACATCGACCTCATCGCCGCGATGCTCTCCGGCGCGCCGAGAGCCATCTTCACCTCGTAGCTGGCGCGCAGGCCAGCGTTCAGCCGCTCCAGCGCACCCACCCCCTGCTCGGCGAAGACAGGCCTCAACGCCGCGAAGGCCTGATCCGCGCTGCGCTCCGACAGCGCGGCCACCAGGGCCTCCTTTGAGGAAAAGTAGTGGTAAAAGGCACCTTTCGAAATCCCGGAGGTGGCGACGAGATCGTTGAGACTCACCGTGTCGTAGCCGCGCTCGAGAAACAGGGCCATCGCCAGATCCAGCAATTCGGTCCGGCGTACCTCCGGATGTTTCACCACACGCGGCATGGGTCAGGGCTTCCTGATCCAGCCCACGTATGTCAGATACACGCCGATGAGCGCCAGAACCGCGAAGAAGGCACGGACCGCTCCGACCGCGGGCACCGACGCCTCAACGCCACTTTGCATCAGCTGAGGAAATGCCAGTAGCACAAATCCCCGAAGTGCCAGAAACCAGCCGAACAGCGAGATGATCACCGGCGCGAGGCCCTTCCAGTACTGGTGAAAGGCGATGATCATCAGCCCACAGAAGAGCAGCAGCGCGCCGAAGAGCCACGCCCACATGGGGTCCCTGAAGAAGCTGTCACTGAGGAAGCCGGGCCCACCCGCGCGAATCGCGATGACGGTGGTGACTATGGCGACGAATGGACCGATCACCCGCGCAAACGCGCGCGTGCGCTGGGCCGGAACCCCCGTAGTGGGCGCGGTTGTCATGACGCGAACTCCTTCCGAACGGCGTGAATAGACCACTGGTCGGTATGTTAGACCACTG
This sequence comes from Mycobacterium sp. D16Q16, assembly GCF_002013745.1. Taxonomy (NCBI): domain Bacteria; kingdom Bacillati; phylum Actinomycetota; class Actinomycetes; order Mycobacteriales; family Mycobacteriaceae; genus Mycobacterium; species Mycobacterium sp. D16Q16. The sequence goes on along the minus strand of NZ_MAEY01000007.1, from coordinate 50,915 downwards.
GTCGGTATACGCGCACGGCGTGCCGCAGAACACCGCTGCCGCCGACTCGATCTGACTAGGCTCGGATTCATGGAGACCCGGACAGCACCCGCCGATGCCGACATCCTCACCTCAAACCTGCGCGTCGCACTCGACGGCCGATTTGGTCCGATACGCGACGCCGCCCGCGAATACCTGAACCGCGCCGACCTGCTACCCGACCCGTCGCTGACGCTCAATGAGGCGCGCGCGCGATCACTGCAGATCATGCGCGAGCTGGTTCCACACGGCTTACCGCAGGCGGGATTCCGCACGGAGCACGGCGGCACCGGCGACGTCGGGGCCGCGATCGTCGGCATCGAAATGCTCGGCTACGCCGACCTGTCGCTCATGGTCAAGGCCGGTGTGCAGTGGGGCCTGTTCGGTGGCGCGATCGAAAATCTGGGCACCGCAAGCCATCACAAGCAGTACGTGGTCCCGCTGATCAACCTCGATGTGCTCGGCTGTTTCGGTATGACCGAGACAGGCCACGGCTCCAATGTCCAGGCCTTGCAGACCGTTGCCACCTACGACCGCCAGACCGGCGACTTCACCCTCAACTCCGAGGGCTCGCTGGCGCGCAAGGACTACATCGGCGGCGCGGCCGAGCATGCCACCGTGGCAGCGGTTTTCGCGCAGCTCGTCACCGGCGGGCCCGGCGAGGAGGCAACCGGCCGCGGAGTGCATTGCTTTGTGGTCCCGATCCGGAGCGCGGACGGCAACGACCTGCCCGGCGTCACCACCAGCGACTGCGGATACAAGGGCGGCCTCGCCGGGGTCGACAACGGGCGCATCGTGTTCGACAACGTGCGGGTGCCGCGCGCCAACCTGCTCAACAAATATGCGGACGTCGCCGCCGATGGCTCGTACAGCTCGCCCATCGAGAACGAGAACAAGCGGTTCTTCACCATGCTGGGCACCCTCATCCGCGGGCGGGTCAGCGTCGCCGCCACCTCGGGCGCGGCGGCCCGCAAGGCACTGACCATCGCATCGCGCTATGCCCTGGTACGCAAGCAATTCGACACTCCGGATAGCGACGACGAGGTGATCATCGCCGACTACCTGGTGCATCAGCGCAAGCTCCTGCCGTTGATCGCGCGGTCGTACGCACTCGCGTTCGCACAGAACGAACTCACCGAAGAGCTGCATGAAGTACAGACCGCAGATGAGGTGGATGGCGACCGACAGCGCCAGCTAGAAAGCGCCGCAGCGGGTTTGAAGGCGATGACCAGCTGGCACGCCCAGAACACCATCACCGTGTGCCGGGAGGCTTGCGGCGGCGCCGGGTACCTCGACGCCAACCAGCTCACCATTCTGCGGCGCGATATCGACGTGTTCACCACCTTCGAGGGTGATAACACCGTGCTCACCCAGCTGGTGGCTAAGGAACTCCTGTCGGCCTACGGCGAGGACGTACGCGGCCTCAACGCCGTGGGCTGGACCCGGTTTATCGCAAGCATGGCCCGCGACGTGATCCTGGAGCGCTCCGCGGCACGGCAGGTCATCCAGACCATCCTGGACTCCTCCGACGAGGACGTCGAGGAATCCGAGCTGAGCAACCGCGGCACCCAGCTGCGGCTGCTGCGCAACCGCGAGGACCACCTGCTGCGCACTGCGGCCACCCGGATGCAGCGCGCACAATCCGATGACGAGGATCCGTTCGAGGTCTTCAACTCCGCGCAGGACCACATCCTCAAGGTCGGCTCCGCGCACACCGAGCGGGTGGTGCTGGAGTCCTTCATCGAGGCCATCGACAGCTGCGACAGCAAATCGGCACAAGAGCTGCTGGAAAAGCTATGCGACCTGTTTGTCTACAGCGTGCTCGAGACCGACCTGTCCTGGTTCCTCATGCACCGGCATGTTTCGACCGAACGGGCGAAGGCCATCAGACGCGGGGTCAACCAACTGTGCGAGGAGCTGCGCCCCCATTTGCGCACCCTGGTGGACGCTTTCGGAATTCCCGAGGCGCTGCTCACCACGGAGATGATCGCCGAGAACTAGCCCGTCAGTACGGGAATCGCCTGCGGCGTCATGAGTGGACGCACCTCGATCCACCGCTCCTCCGGTGTGCCCAGTCCTGTCAGCTGCAGCACGCCACGCGCATCGGCGATGTAGATGATCGCCGGCGAGGCCACAATCGTCGATACCGGAGTCAACAGATTGCGGTCGTCCAGATCAGAGTTCACTCCGTCGAGATTCACGTTGGCCACCAGGTGCGACCCATCATTGCGGGCCACCGCGATGTCGTCACCGGTGCGCCAGGCCAGCGACACCGCGGAGTTTCCGAGACCAAAACCAAGACGGCGCGGGTGCACCAGCGCGTAATCACCACTGTCGGTTTGCAGAACCGTCGCCATGATCACCTGGCCGTCGATGATCATGGCGGCACGCGTGCCGTCGCGTGACAACGCCAGCTCGGTGATCTGCCCCTTGTACTTCTGTGCCACCGCCGATGATTCGACAGGCAACACCGCCACCATGGACGTGGTGGCCTCCTGGATGACCCTGACCACCCGGCCACCATCGATAACCACCCACACCGCGTCGTCAAGGGCCCAGGTCGGGCGGGTCAACGTCTTACCGCCGACCGCCTCGCTGCCGTTCGCGCCGTTCGCGCCCACCCACATCGACATCAGCGGATCTTCTCCGGCCTGCACCCGGATCACCGACGCAACCTGACGCCCGCTGCGCGACAGCGCCGCCGACACCTGGCTTCCCACTTGACCGAACGATCCGCGCACCGGCGTTGCCGTGTCACGGTCAACGGTCACCAGCGATCCATTCAGCAGTCCGTAAAGGCCCACCCCTGCGCCCTCCGACGCACCGGGGTCGGTCGATGCGACGTTCTGCGTGCTCCAGCCCTGTGCGAACTGCTCATCCAGCGGAGCACCATTGACCTGCAGGACGTACGGCCCGGCGATGCCGGCCCGCGACAGCGTCCAAATCACCTGCGCGGCAAGGAACTGGCGGGTCCGCTGATCCGGTGTCAGATCGCCTTCCAGCTCGACCCGCACGCCGCCGTACCCGCGCCCCACGTCCACCCTGCTGCCATCGGCGCGTGTCACGGGGCCTCGCAACCGCAGGCCGTTCAGGTGATTACGCACCGCCCCGGCCAGTTCCGGTCGCGGACCGGATAAGAGTTTGTACACCAGCTCGGTGGCCAGCGAATCGGGGTCATTGACCGCCACATAGCGCGGATCGGGCACCACGGTGCGCCCGGCCGGGTCCGCGAAGTACACGGTGTAGCGCCGATAGGTGGCCTGGAACTGCGCCCAGTCCAGGAAGACCCCATTGGGTAGCGAGTCGATTCGCCACTCGCCGTTGACCTTGACCAACGTGAACTGGGGATCTTGGGTATCCCCTTGAGCGGTCTCGAACACCCCGACATCGGACAAGGTGCCCAGTTTGTTGGCGCGCACATTGATCGTCCACCGGTCGAGGCCGCGCTGGTCGGCGAATATCGGCGACTCGATGAGCACCGCGTCGCCCGCGTCATCCCATGTCCGCGAGCCGGATTCGGTAAGGAACTGCCGGGCGGCCCGGTGCCTGTTCAACGGTTCGGCGGTGGCCTTCAAGAACTCGCGCAACACCGTCTCGGGCTCCATCCCCGGTGTGGGTGCCGGCACCCCCGGCGGCAGCGGTCGCTGCACCGTTCCGATGGCCCGCGGAGAAGAGGACGACGGCACCCCGGCGCAGCCGGTGATCCCCAGTGCCACCGCGATGAGGGCGGCGGCCACCTTGCGGCGCATCAGGACGACTCCCGTACGTGTTCGGCCTTGGTACCCGGGGTGCGCATCGGCGTGGTCTCCTGCTCCCCCGGTTGGGTTCCCCGCTCCGCCGGTTGCGTTCCCCGCGAAACCGGCCTGCGCATAGCAGCACTCGGACGGCTCACCGGGTTCAGCGGAAGGGGGCTCGTCGTCACCTTATGCCCGCGAACCAACGGCACCGTCAACCGGAACAGTGCCCCGTTGCCCGGTTCGCCCCACGCCTCCAGGCGTCCCTGGTGCAACCGAGCGTCCTCGACGCTGATCGCCAAACCGAGTCCGGTGCCCCCGGAATGCCGCTTACGCGACGGATCGGCACGCCAGAACCTGTTGAACACCAGTTTTTCCTCGCCGGGGCGCAGACCGACTCCGCGATCTCGCACGGTGACGGCAACGCTGTCGACATCGGCGGCCATCCGGATGGTGACGGGCTTGTGCTCGCTGTGGTCGATCGCGTTGGCAACCAGGTTGCGCAGAATCCGTTCCACGCGACGGGGATCCACCTCAGCGATGATCTCGCTGTCGGGCATGTCGAGCTCCACCACGGTGTCCAGCTCGTCGGCGAGGTGTTTGACCGAGGCCACCACGGTTTTGACGGTGTCACGCAGGTCCACCTGCTCCACGGCAAGTTCGGCCACACCGGCGTCGTGCCGGGAGATTTCCAGCAGATCGGCCAACAGTGTTTCGAACCGGTCCAGCTCATTGGTCATCAGCTCGGCGGAACGCTGCAGCGCCGGGTCAAGCTCTTCGCGGTTGTCGTAGATGAGATCGGCCGCCATCCGCACCGTGGTCAATGGGGTGCGCAGTTCATGGCTGACGTCAGAGGTGAAGCGGCGCTGCAGGTTTCCAAACTCTTCGAGCTGAGTGATCTCGCGTGAGAGGCTCTCGGCCATGTCGTTGAACGACACCGCGAGCCGCGCCATGTCGTCGACACCGCGTACCGGCATGCGTTCGGACAGATGCCCTTCGGCGAACCGCTCGGCAATGCGGGAGGCCGACCGCACCGGCAGCACCACCTGACGGGCGACCAACAGCGCGGCGGCGGCCAGGAGCGCCAGCAGCACCAGACCACCGGTCACCATGGTTCCGCGCACCAGCGAAATGGTGCTTTCCTCGCTCGACAACGGGAAGACCAGGTACAGCTCGAGCGCGGTGACCTTCGACGTGGTCGGCGAACCGATGACGAGGGCCTTCCCCGAGAAGCTCTCGGTGTGCACGGTCGAGTACTGATAACTGACCTGGCCGGCCTTCACGAATTCGCGCAGCGGGCCCGGGATCTGAGTGGCAGGCCCCGACGATGTCGCCTCGCGGGGTCCGTCACCGGGAACCAGCAGGACGGCGTCGAATGCCCCAGCGCCGCCGCCCTCGGAGCCCTTACTGCCGTTCAGCAGTTGGTTACGCGCCAGCTCCAGGCTGCTTTGTAGTGAACGGGTTTCCTCGCCGCCGACATCATCGCTGACGATGACCCGCGCACGTTCCATCTCCTCCGTCGCGACCCGAATCTTCGATTCCAGGATCCGATCGGTCACCTGGCTCGTGAGCACAAATCCCAGGATCAGGATGACCAGGGAGGACAGCGCCAAATTGGACACCACCACCCGCACCTGCAGGGAACGGCGCCAGGTGAACCCGACCGCTCGACTCAGTGCCTTCAGTCCGCGTATCAGTGGTGCCGATCGCCGCTGAATGCGCCGCTTCGAGCTGAAGATCACGGGGGTCCGGCCTTATATCCCACTCCTCGAACGGTCAACACCACGGTCGGATTCTCGGGATCCTTCTCGACCTTCGCCCGCAGCCGCTGCACGTGGACGTTCACCAGCCGGGTATCGGCCGGGTGACGGTAACCCCACACCTGTTCGAGCAGCACATCACGAGTAAACACCTGGCGCGGTTTGCGTGCCAGCGCCACCAGCAGGTCGAACTCCAGCGGGGTCAACGAGATCTGCTCGCCCTCGCGCGTCACCTTGTGCGCGGGCACATCGATGTCGATGCCCGCGATGTTCAGCAGCTCGGCGGGTTCGTCGTCGTTGCGCCGCAACCGGGCACGGATGCGGGCGACGAGTTCCTTGGGTTTGAACGGCTTCATGATGTAGTCGTCGGCACCGGACTCCAGGCCGAGCACCACATCGACGGTGTCGGTCTTGGCGGTGAGCATGACGATCGGCACACCGGAATCGGAACGCAGCACCCGGCATACGTCGATGCCATTCATCCCGGGCAGCATGAGGTCCAACAGAACCAGATCGGGACGCAGCTCGCGAACGGCGGTGAGCGCCTGGGTACCGTCGCTCACCACTGCCGTCTCGAAGCCCTCCCCGCGCAACACGATGGTGAGCATCTCTGCCAATGACGCGTCATCGTCGACAACAAGGATCCTTTGCCTCATAGATCCCATCGTGTCACTAGATCGTGACAAAACCGGGGTACCAAGGGGGCGAGTTGCGAACTAGTCTCCGGCGAGCTGCGCGCGGACCTTGAACTTCTGGATCTTGCCGGTGGCGGTTCTGGGTAAAGCGTCGACGAACTCGACACGTTTGGGGCACTTGTATCCGGCCAGATGCTCCCGGCAGTGCGCGACGAGATCCGGTCCTGTGGGCGGATCGGCCCCTGGGGCCGCCTCGGCGATCACCACCACCGCAGTCACCAGCTCGCCCCACTTCTCGTCGGGCACGCCAACGACCGCGGCCTCCCGAACCCCCGGATGAGATATCAGCGCGTCTTCCACTTCGATGGACGACACGTTCTCGCCACCAGTGATGATGATGTCTTTCTTGCGGTCCGAGATGCTGAGGTAACCCTCGGAGATCGATCCGCGGTCACCGGTGTGAAACCAATTGCCTGCCAACGCTTCCGTGGTGGCTTCCGGCTGGTCCCAGTAACCGTCGAGATTCGTGTTCGACTGAGTGAGCACCTCGCCATCCTCGGCGATCGACACCCGGACACCGATCGCCGGGGCTCCCGCGCGGCCCAGCATGCGCGCCTGCTGACGGTCGTCGAGGTCGGCCCATTCTGACCGAAACCGATTCATCGTGATGAGCGGCGCGGTTTCGGTAAGTCCATAAATCTGGATGAACTCCCAGCCGAGCTCGGCACGCACCCGGGCGATCGTGCGCGTCGGAGGCGGCGCTCCCGCGACGATGATCCGGACCCGGCCCCGGCCCGGAATAGGCCCCTGCCAACGCGCCGCGGCATCCAGAACGGAATCGACGACCGTTGGCGCCGCGCACATCACGGTGACACCGTGTTCCTGCACGCGTCGCAGGATCTCGTCTCCGTCGACCTTGCGCAGCACGATGTGCCGGCCACCCATTCCGGTCGCCGCGTACGGCCAACCCCAGCCGTTGCAGTGGAACATCGGCAATGTGTGCAGCAGAACATCGTCGTCACGCAGCGTGGCATGCAACCCGAAAACGACTGCGTTGATCCAGATGTTGCGGTGAGTGAGTTGCACACCCTTGGGCCGGCTCGTGGTTCCTGAGGTGTAATTCAAAGTGGCGGTGTCTGATTCGGTGCACGACCAGGGTCTCGGATCCGCGATATGTGGCGAGCCGGTTTCACCGAATATCGCGGCGTCATCCTCTCCCAACACGAAGTTGTGGGGGGCGCGCACGGTATCCAGCAGGCCGCGCACCTCCGGGTCCACTATCAGCACCGAGGCGCGCGAATGCTCGATGATGTATTCGATCTCGGCGGGCGCCAAGCGAAAGTTGATGGGCACCAGGATCCGTCCCCACCCGGACACCCCAAAGAACGAGGTGAGCAGTCGCGCACTGTTCTGAGAGACGATCGCCACGCGCTCCCCTGGTCCGACGCCGAGATCATCGAGCGCCGCGGCTTGCCCACGTGCCCGCGCGGCGAGCTGCCGGTAGCTCAACGCTCCCCAGGAGGGCGCCGGTTGTGCCGGCTCGTCGACTACCCCGACACGGTCGGGATAGACCAGCTCGGCACGGTCCAGAAAATCTCGCACACTCAGGTCGAAGAACACGCACCAATCCTGCCGTCCCGCTCCCCATGTGGCGTGGATATCCACGAAGCGCGGGGACATCTTGCCGGTCACTGGTGGACGGGTGTTTAATGAGGGCGCTTTGTTCAGCAGTGGTTCATGTGCGCTTTGCGCCAGCGCCTAGGAGGTGACGCGACTATGTCCGATAGTCAACCTCCGAGTATCCACAGCGCCTTCTAACGCAGACCCGGGTTGCGCTCGAAGGCGCTCTTGTTGCACCACACATGTGTGTGCACCTCGAAGCCACTGCGAGAGAACAGGACCCTTTATGAGTCATTGGGATGTCATCATCCGCGTAGCCCTGGGATTTGGCCTGGGTTGTGTCATCGGGATCGAACGGCAGTGGCGCGCCAAGAATGCCGGCCTGCGCACCAACGCGCTGGTGTGCCTGGGCGCGACACTCTTCGTCATCATGGGCGGCTACAGCTTCCATGGCCCCGGTGCCGACCCGACTCGCGTTGCGGCGCAGATCGTTTCAGGCATCGGCTTCCTCGGCGCCGGAGTGATCATGAAACAGGGCGCCACCATCACCGGACTGAACACCGCCGCCACGATGTGGGCCACCGCCGCCGTGGGCGCGCTGGCCGGCGGCGGCATGTACGACGTCGCGATCGTCGGCACCGTGGCCATCGTGCTGGCCAACGTCCTGTTGCGGCCACTCGGGCATCTGCTGGATCGCCAACCGGCCATCGGCCGCGAGTCCGCGCCCGCGGCATATCTCTTCGAGGTCACCACCACCGATGAAACCGAGGCGCATATCCGGGCGCTCACCGTACAGGCCGTCAACAGGCCTGAATTCGCGCTGCAATCGGTGCGGTCCTATGACGTGGAAGACGGCAAGCATGTGCGCGTGGTGGCGAAGCTGAGCGCCGAAGAACGCAACGACTCGCTGCTGGAGTCCGCGGTAAGCCGCCTGTCCATGGAACCCGCGGTCTCATCGGTGCGCTGGCATGTCGACCGCGAGGAAGAAGCCGAAGCCAGTGAGTGGTAGGCGCTGACGACCCGTCGAGTGTGAAGCCATGGCGGTATTTCGGCCGAATATCCGCCGTGCCTTCACACTCGGCGTAGCAGTTCCTCGGCCAGCGCATCCGGATCGCCGCCGTCGGTGACTACCCACGGGCCGCCCCAATTCCGTTGCGCCAGATCGGCGTATGCCGCGGACACCCGCGACTGCAGATCCGAATCACGCTCATAGGTGTCGCGGGTGCGGTCGCTGTCCTGCTGCTCGCGCTTCCGCGCCCGCTGCTGGGCGAGCTCCGGGGAAATGTTCAGGAACACTTGCCAATCGGGATGCGGCAGACCGAATCGCCCGTATTCGAGCTCATACACCCAGCGGGCCATCTCGCCGTCGCCGTCCTGATGCAGCCGCGCCGCACCGTACGCGGCGTTAGAGGCCACCCAGCGATCCAGGATCACCAGGTCGTTTGTGCGCTCCAGCCCCGCGAGCTCGTCACGGGCATCGCGCCGGTCCAGGGCGAACAGCAGCCCCATCGCGTACGCGGAGGACACCACATCGCCATGCCCCCCTTTGAGCGACTCGGCGGCGAGGTCGGCGTGCACCGAGCGCCCATAGCGCGGAAAGTCCAGCGTCGCAACGGATAACCCCCGGGCATTCGAGCGCGCTATCAGCTTCTCGGTAAGCGTGCGCTTGCCCGCGCCGTCGACACCCTCGATCGCAATCAGCTGACCCACGGCTGGTCAGCCTACGCAAAGGCCCCCGGCACCGGAGTGCCGAGGGCCTTGTACGAGTTTCTCGATAGATCAGTAGCGGTAGTGCTCCGGCTTGTACGGACCTTCCACATCCACACCGATGTACTCGGCCTGATCCTTGGTGAGCTTGGTCAGCGTGCCGCCGAGAGCCTCGACGTGGATGCGCGCCACCTTCTCGTCCAGGTGCTTGGCCAGGCGGTAGACCTCGTTGTCGTACTCATCATTCTTGGTCCACAGCTCGATCTGCGCGATCACCTGGTTGGAGAAGCTGTTGCTCATCACGAAGGACGGGTGGCCCGTGGCGTTACCCAGGTTGAGCAGACGGCCCTCGGACAGCACGATGATCGACTTGCCGGAGTCCCCGAAGGTCCACAGGTCCACCTGCGGCTTGATGTTGAGCCGGGTGGCACCCGACTTCTCCAAAGCCGCCATATCGATCTCGTTGTCGAAGTGGCCGATGTTGCCCAGGATCGCCTGGTCCTTCATGGCCTTCATGTGGTCCAGCAGGATGATGTCGTAGTTACCGGTGGCGGTCACCACGATGTCGGCATTGCCGATGGCCTCCTCGACGGTCACCACGTCGAACCCGTCCATGAGCGCCTGCAGCGCGTTGATCGGGTCGATCTCGGTGACCTGGACGCGGGCGCCCTGCCCCGCGAGGGACTCGGCACAGCCCTTGCCGACATCGCCGTAGCCGCAGATGAGGACCTTCTTGCCACCGATGAGCACGTCGGTGCCACGGTTGATGCCGTCGACCAGCGAGTGCCGGGTGCCGTACTTGTTGTCGAACTTGCTCTTGGTCACCGAGTCGTTGACGTTGATGGCCGGGAACGCCAGCTCGCCGGCCGCGGCGAACTGGTACAGGCGCAGCACGCCGGTGGTGGTCTCCTCGGTGACGCCCTGAACCGATGCGGCGATCTTGGTCCACTTGTCCTTGTCGGTCTCGAACCGCTCACGCAGCAGGTTCAGGAAGACCTTGTACTCGGCCGAGTCGTTCTCGTCCGCGGGCGGCACCACACCAGCCTGCTCGAACTGCGCACCGCGCAGCACCAGCATGGTGGCGTCGCCGCCGTCATCGAGGATCATGTTGGCCGGCTCACCGGGCCAGGTGAGCATCTGCTCGGCGGCCCACCAGTACTCCTCCAGCGTCTCGCCCTTCCAGGCGAAGACCGGGGTGCCCTGGGGCTCCTCCGGGGTGCCATGCGGCCCGACGACGATGGCCGCCGCCGCGTGGTCCTGGGTGGAGAAGATATTGCAGGACGCCCACCGCACCTCAGCACCGAGCGCGACGAGCGTCTCGATGAGCACCGCGGTCTGGATGGTCATGTGCAGCGAGCCGGAGATGCGGGCGCCCTTGAGCGGCAACACTTCCGCGTACTCCCGACGCAGCGCCATGAGGCCGGGCATCTCGTGCTCGGCGAGACGGATCTCCTTACGGCCGAACTCGGCCTCGGAAAGATCAGCCACCTTGTAATCAATGCCGTTGCGTACGTCGGCCACCAGCTCGGTCATCGCCACCTCAATCGCGTCTCGTGAATATTTCTTGCATGTCAAGGCAACTGACACACACGGGTCCGTCACCAGGTTAGCGCGTGTGAGCGATAGATAGTTAGATCAGGTAGCGAGATTTATGGACGCGCAGGTCACTGGGAGCCCGTCCCGCTTGCGGGGGCCTTATCGGCAAGTACGTTGGCCTCGACGAACGGAGACAACAGGCGCGCCATATCGAGCGCCACATCATGATCCGATTCGGGCGGCATCGACACGTAACTCATCGCCAGCCGCACAATCGACCGCGCGAGGATCGCGGCGTCCTCTTCACTGGCCGACACCCAGCTGTTCGCGAACGACTCAGTCAATCGGGCCGATGCCGGCAACACGATCAAGGCGCTGTCCACCGTCACGAGGCGCATGAGCTCAGGCTTGGCCTCACCCGTCAGTAATGCGATGACCATGGGATCTGCGGCGCTCTCGGCGAAGAATGCGGCAAACCCCTGATGTAGCGCGCCATGGATATCGCCGACATTGGCATATATCGCGTTGTTGACGGAGTCGGCCAGGCGCAGCGCCAACCGCAGGGCGTATCCCTGGGCCAGCCCCTGCCGGGAGCCGAACTCGTTGTACAGCGTCTGCCGACTGACTCCCGCCCGACGGGCCACCGCGGACATCGTCACCGCCGACCAGTCCTGATGCCGCAGCAGATCCCCGAGTGCATCGAGAACCGATTCACGAAGCAGCGCCCGCGCGGCCTCGGCATACGGCACTCGTGGCGTCACACCGGGGAGCCTGACAGGGGCGCTCGCTGTCGTCAATGCGCCCCTCGCAGGCAACACATCTGTCATGGCCGCGCGATCTCCACCATCACGAAGTCGGCCTTCGCGGCGCCACAGTCCGGGCAGCTCCAGTCCTCGGGAATGTCGTCCCAGCGCGTACCCGCCTCGATACCGTCTTCCGGCCAGCCCACAGCCTCGTCGTACTGGAATCCGCACTGCATGCATTCGTACAACTTGTAGTCGTTCTCGCTCATGAGTCCGCTCCTACTACTTCCTCAAAATCCACTTTCTCGCGCACTCCGCAGTCGGGGCAGCACCAGTCGTCGGGAACCCCCGACCACGCCGTCCCGGCCGGGAATCCCTCGCGAGGGGCCCCCGTGCTCTCGTCGTACACGTACTGACATACGGGGCAACGGTACTGGGACATGTCAGGCCGCCTCTTCCGTCACGCCGTACTTGGCCAGAATCTTCGCGCGCTTGCTCGGCTGGACGTTCACCTTGGTGATATCGCCGTTGTAGTGGTCCAGCACCCGCTGATCCATGATCTTGCGCCACAGCGGCGGGAAGTACGCCAGCGTCAGCATCGTCGCGTACCCGCTGGGCAGGTTCGGAGCACCGTCCATGCTGCGCAGGGTCTGGTAGCGCCGCGTGGGATTGGCGTGGTGGTCGCTGTGCCGCTGCAAGTGGTACAGGAAGATGTTGGTCACCAGGTGATCCGAGTTCCAGCTGTGCTTAGGGGTGCAGCGTTCGTACCGCCCGCCGGCGACCTTCTGCCGCAACAGCCCGTAGTGCTCCAGGTAGTTCACCGTCTCAAGAAAGGTGAATCCGTAGATGGCCTGAATGATCAGGTACGGGATGACCGCGGTGCCGAAGATCGCGATGGTGACCCCGAATAACACCACCGTCATCAGCCAGGCATTCACCACATCGTTGCTCGGGTGCAGCACAAAGCGATTCAGCCGCTTCATGCGCGTGGCCTCCAGGTTCCAGGAGGACTTCAGACTCCCCCAGACGCTGCGCGGCCAGAAGCCCCAGAACGTCTCGCCGAATCGCGAGCTGGCCGGGTCCTCAGGTGTCGCGACGCGCACGTGGTGTCCACGGTTGTGCTCGATGTAGAAGTGGCCGTAGAACGTCTGCGCCAGGGTGATCTTCGAGAGCCAGCGCTCCAGTTCGTCTTTCTTGTGTCCCATTTCGTGGGCGGTGTTGATACCGACTCCACCGAGAACACCGATGGATAGCGCGATGCCCAGCTTGGAGATCCAGCTGATGCCGTTATCGAACCCGATCCAACTCAGGTCGGCGGCGGTGAAGTAGTAGGCCCCCAGGAAGAAGCTCGCATACTGGAACGGAATGAAGATGTAGGTGCAGTACCGGTAGTACTTGTCGTTCTCCAGCGCCTCCATCACCTCGTCGGGTGCGTTCTCGCCGTCGGCGCCAAAGCGCAGATCCAGCAGCGGCAGGATCACGTACACCAGCAGTGGACCGATCCAGAAGAAGAATGGCGAGAACTGCTGCCATCCGAGCTGGTTCATCGCATAGACAAGAGCCGTCGCGATGAAGATCGCGGTGGGCGGGATCATGCCGTACAGCCACATGTGGCGCTTGCGGTCGCGCCACTGGACGGGCAGGTCGTGGGCTGCATCAAGGTTTGACGTCATCGTCACTTCTCCTCGGTTCAAATCTTCGTGAGGTGCGTCACCGAACGGATTTGACGATAGGACATGATTCGTCGCTTGTCTAGACAAATGAGTATGTTTTGTAAAGCGCCTGGTGGTGCGCGTCACCCAGAAGGGACCCGCGAAGAAGGAGGTGAGTTACTGCTCGACGGCCACGCGAAGCCCGAGCACCGAGTGCCGGCGACTGTAGGCGAAGTAGACGACCACGCCGATGGCCATCCAGGCCAACGCGAACATCCAGGTACGCACGGCAAGGTTGAGCATCAACCACCCGCACGCCAGGATCGCGACGACGGGGAGCCACGGCACCCCCGGCGTGCGGAAGCTGCGGGGCAGATCGGGACGGGATCGCCGCAACACGACGACACCGGCCGACACCAGCACAAAGGCGAACAGCGTGCCGACGTTGACGATCTCCTCCAGGCCCTCGATCGGGGTGAGGGACGCCGCTATCGCGACGAGAAAGCCCACGATCAGGGTGATGCGTATCGGCGTACCGTGCGATCCGGTCCGCGCGAGCTCGCGCGGCAGCAGTCCATCGCGACACATCGCGAAGATGACCCGGATCTGTCCGAGCATCAGCACCATGACCACCGTGGTCAGCCCGGCCAGCGCACCGATCGCGATGACCTTCGCTGCCCAGTCGACACCGTTGAGGTGAAATGCCGTGGACAGGTTCGGATGCGAATCGGCCGCCCGCAGATCGCTGTACTTGACCATCCCGGACAGCACGACCGTGACCGCGACGTACAGGACGGTGACGATGACGAGCGAGGCGATGATGCCGCGCGGCACATCCTTCTGCGGGTTCCGTGTTTCCTCCGCTGTCGTGGCGACGACATCGAAGCCGATGAACGCGAAGAACACGATCGATGCGCCCGCCAGCACCCCGAACCAGCCGTACTGGCTTCCGGAACCGCCGGCGATGAACGAGAACAGGGACTGATCCAGTCCGGTCCTGCTGGAGCTCCCCGCCTCCGCCGGCGGGACGAACGGTGTGTAGTTGGACGCCTTGATGAAGAAGGCACCGACGATGATCACCAGCAGCACCACCAGAACCTTGACGGTGGTGATGACGAGAGACACCCGTGAGGACAGCTTGGTGCCGACAGCGAGCAGCACCGTCAACACCGAGACAATGAGAAATGCCCCCCAGTCGATCTTGAGCGCTCCGAGATGCACTGCGCCACTGGAGAACCCAAACACCGTACTCAGATAGCTCGACCAGCCTTTGGCGACGGTGGCCGCGCCCACCGAAAACTCGAGAATGAGGTCCCAGCCGAGAATCCAGGCGGCGAACTCACCGAACGTCGCATAGGAGAACGTATAGGCGCTGCCGGCAACCGGAATGGTCGATGCGAACTCGGCGTAACACATGGCGGCCAGACCGCACCCGATCGCGGCCATGATGAACGAGAGTGAGATCGCCGGACCGGTGACATTGGCCGCAGTCGATGCGGTGACGGTGAAGATACCGGCTCCGATGACCACCGAGACCCCGAAAACGGTGAGGTCCCACCACGTTAGGTCCCTACGGAGCTTTGTTTCCGGCTCGTCCGTGTCTGCGATCGACTGTTCAACAGACTTCGTTCGCCACAATCCACTACCTGGCATTACGGCAGTCTCGCACAAGCCCCATGCTCACGATGGTTGATCACACCGGCTAACTAGGAATTGACGGTCGAACGATCCAGATCAGGCTCGAGGTAGATCACCTGCGCGATCGGTATCGCCTCGCGCACCCGCCGTTCGGCGGCGTCAATCGTGGCAGCGACCAGCGGCAGATCCGCGTTAGGTGCGATCGCGATCTTGGCCGCAACCAGAAGCTCCTCCGGGCCCAGATACTGCGTACGGCAATGAATTACCCGCTCAACGTGATCGGTTCCGGTCAGCGCGTCCAGGATCGCCTGCTCCTGCGCCACGGTCGCACCCTCACCGATCAGAAGGCTCTTCATCTCGACCATCAGAACAATCGCGATGATGCCCAGCAGCACACCGATCGCCATGGTTCCGATCCCGTCCCACACCGGGTCGCCGGTCAGGATCGTCATGCCAACGCCAAACAGCGCAAAGGCCAGCCCCAGCAGGGCGCCGGTGTCTTCGAGCAGTACGACGGGAAGCTCGGGGTTGCGTGAGTTGCGGATGAACTGCCACCAGCTGGCCTTGCCCTTCAGCGGCTTGGACTCCACGAACGCCGTGCGGAAGCTGTAGCCCTCCAGCCCTATCGCCAACACCAGAATCACGACCGCGACGATGGGCGACTGAAGATGCTCAGGCGCATGGATCTTGTGATAGCCCTCGTACAGGGCGAAGACCGAACCGAGCGTGAACAGCACCAGCGCGACCACAAAGGAGTAGAAGAATCGGCTGCGCCCATATCCGAACGGGTGCAGACGATCTGCTTCCTTACTCGCCGCGCGCTGCCCGTAGAGCAGCAGACCCTGGTTGGAGGTGTCCGCCACCGAGTGCACGGACTCGGCAAGCATCGACGAACTCCCGGTGATCAGGAAGCCGACGAACTTGGCCGCCGCAATCCCCGCATTGGCTGCCAGCGCCGCGATGATCGCCTTCTTACTGCCGCCTGCCGACATCGACTCTCCTTCTGTTCCCTTCGCGCCTTGCCCGGTGACTCGCTATGCGTCCACGTCGACTGTTGCCATGAACACGCGCGCATCGGACTGCCCGACCAGCGTGACATTTCCACCGTCGGCCGGCACCCATACCGACTGGCCCGCATGCACCGCGAGGTCCGGCCCCGAACCGTCCAACCGCACGCTGCCCCGAGTGCACAGCAGTATCCGTGGCCCTTTGATCCCTACCGGTATGCGTTCGCCATCCACCAGATCGAAACGCGACAGCGCGAATTCCTTGGCGGGCGTGAGATACCGGGTCTGGGCGCCGTCGGTCACCGTCTCGACGTGCAGATGTTTCTCGGCGGCAGGTGAAAAATCCAGCACCCGAAGCAATTCGGGTACGTCAACGTGCTTGGGGGTAAGCCCGCCCCGCAGCACGTTATCGGAGTTGGCCATGATCTCGACCGCCAGGCCGCGCAGGTACGCATGCAGGTTTCCGGCAGGCAGGTAGATCCCCTCCCCCGGTTCCAGGGTGAGCCGGTTCAACAACAGCGAGGCGAGCACTCCCGCATCGGCGGGATACCGCTCGCCCAACTCCAAGAGGGTGCGCGCCTCGCCGACGAAACGCTCATGCCCGGAGGACAAGTAGCGCACCGCGCCGTCGAGCACCGCCGGCACCAGCACATCCAGGCTCGGCTGCGGCAGGGTTATCCAGGTGGTGAACAGGGCGCGCAGCCCGTCGGCATCAGATTGACCGGCGAGCAGATTCACATACGGTGTCAGCGCATCGACATTCAAAGCGCGAAAGAGTTCGACGGTATCTCCGGGATCGCGGAAGCCAGCCAGCGCCTCGAAACGGTCCAGCGCCACAACCAGTTCCGGCTTGTGATTGCGATCGCGATAATTGCGCACCGGAGAGTTGAGGGGCATCCCCGCTGCCTCTTCGCGGGCGTACCCGTCGGCCGCCTGCTGCGCGCTGGGGTGAGCCTGCAACGACAGCGGCTCGTCGGCCGCCAGCACCTTGAGCAGGAATGGCAGCTGATCACCGAACTCCGCCACCGATGCCGGCCCCAACTGACCGGCCGGGTCCGCCGCCACCACATCAAGCAATGACTGTGCGCCACTGCCGGTTTCCAGGTAGGCGGGATCGGCTGGGTGCGCACCCAGCCACAGCTCGGCTTCCGGATGCGGCGTAGGCGTGGGGCGTCCGGTGAACTCGGCGATCGCCGTCCGCGAACCCCAGGCGTACGTCCTGATCGCCCCCCTGAGCAGATTCACAGCCCGGATCTCCCCCCGCCAAGCCGGGCGTACACCGAGGCCATTTCGAGCCGCGTCGCGAGCATCATCAACTGCGCGAGCTCCGACGGCCGTGCCCCCACGTCGCCCAGGTCGGTGGTGCTCACCAGCTCGGTCTCGTCGATACCGTCGATCCTCGAGGCGACCGATTGGAAGTCACTATCGGTCGCCAGGGCAAGGATCCGCGGTCGACCACCACTGCGAGGACCATCGATGAACTCATCATGAAACAGCGAGCTCTCACCAGAGCTCCTACCCGACAACGTGTCCCGCATCGCGGCCAACGCCTGCGGAAGACCGCACGCGGTCGCGGTGCGCTGCGTCAGCCTCAGCAGCGTCGCCGCGGCGTGTTGAGCGAGCGCCACGGTCACCGAACGATCTCCGCAGAACACCACCGGACCAGCGGTCAAGCGCGTGGCAATCACCTTGGCGGCGTTGGTGAAGATCTCGCGGCCCACAGTGTTCCGGGATACCTCACCATCCACCTCGTCGGCGATGGTCATGACGTCAGGCGCGATGGCCTTATCGAGCGCTCCCAGCACGGCCGCGCCGACGGCAAGATTGTGGGCAAGGCTGAAAGTGTCCGGGACCCGTAACCGGGGCGCCAGCGAAATCGCCCGCCCGGCACCGGAATATGCCAAAGGGCCCTCATCGGGGGCGGCGATGACTACCCGGGCACCACGGCGCGTGCCCACCGACACCGCAGCGCTGAGTACCGGGTCACCGGCATCGTCGCCAGCGACCACCATGACATCGAGCGGGCCCACCCATACCGGGGCCCGAGTGGCAGTCACGAACGGAAGGCTCACCGTGTCCGACAGCGCCCCAGCCAGAACCGCTCCCGCCGTCGCGGCGGTGCCGCGACCCGCGACCCAGACAACCGCGCGCGACCGGTCTTCGGATTGAAGAGGCTCCAGGGCGCCCTCGGCGATAGCCGTGCCGACCGCACGCACCTGAGAGCCGGCCATCGACGCGGCCTGTAGCGAGCCATCGCGATCCGCCGCCAACAGCGCTTCGGCGTCGTCCAGATCGATGGTGACGTTCATCAGGTCGCGGCCTCGGTGCGGTCAACCAACTCGGTGACGCGTGCGACCACGGCCGCGACATCTTCGTCGGTGCGCGCCTCCACATTGAGACGCAGCAGCGGCTCGGTATTCGAGGTACGCAGGTTGAACCACGTCCCGGTGCCGATGTCGACGGTGACACCATCGAGGTGGTCGATCGAAACTATTTGTGTGCCAAATGACTTCAGCACCTCATCGATACATGCCTTGGCATTCGAAACGCGGAAGTTGATCTCGCCGGAGGACGCGTACCGCTCGTAGTCGGACATGAGATCCGACAGCGGCCGGTCCTGCTCACCCAGAGCCGCCAGCACGTGCAGCGCCGCCAGCATGCCGGAGTCGGCTCCCCAGAAGTCGCGGAAGTAGTAGTGCGCGGAGTGCTCACCGCCGAAGATCGCCCCCGTCTCGGCCATCAACGCCTTGATAAACGAGTGGCCCACCCGGGACCGCACTGGTGTTCCCCCGTGCTCGACGACGAGCTCGGGGACGGCACGCGAGGTGATCAGGTTATGGATGACGGTGCCACCGATTTCCCGCTCCAGCTCTCGGCGCGCTACCAAAGCAGTTACCGCAGAGGGAGATACGGCCCGCCCGCGCTCATCGACCACAAAGCACCGATCGGCGTCGCCATCGAAGGCCAGCCCGATGTCGGCCCCTTCGGAAAGGACGAAGGCTTGTAGATCACGCAGGTTCTCGGGATCGAGCGGATTGGCTTCGTGGTTGGGAAAATTACCGTCCAACTCGAAGTACAACGGCGCGAGCGCGATCGACGCAATAGGACCCAACACCGCCGGGGTCGTATGCCCTGCCATCCCGTTTCCGGCATCCACTGCCACCCGGAGCGGGCGCGTTCCGCTCAACTGAACCAGTGACCGCAGGAAATCGCCGTACTCGGCGAGGACATCGCGCTCGGAGACGCTGCCCACTGGACCGTCATGCACCGGCACACCGTTGATCAGCTCATCACTGATGATGGACAGGCCGGTGTCCTTGCCCACGGGCTTGGCACCCGCGCGGCATAGCTTGATTCCGTTGTAGGCGGCCGGATTGTGACTGGCGGTGAACATGGCCCCCGGGCAGTCCAACAACCCCGAAGCGAAATACAGCTGGTCGGTGGATGCCAGCCCGATCAGCACGACGTCGACACCCTGTGCGGTAACACCCTCGGTGAACGCCTGCGCCAGACCGGGCGACGAGTCCCGCATATCGCGACCGACCACGATCCGCAGCGGTGTACCGGCGTCCGCCCCCTCGGCCTTGACCAGCCGCGCGAACGAGGAACCCACGTCGAAGACAAAAGACTCGTCGATCTGCTCGCCCAGGAGACCACGGACGTCGTACGCCTTGATGACTGCGTGGACAGCGTCGGCGGACCGGGCCATGACGAGAGTGCTCCTATTGATCTATCGAGAGAGGGGGACGTTAGGTGTCGCTGGCCAGCCTAGTGGTCGGCGAGTATCCAACGTGAACGTCCGGCGAGAGGCTACAGAATGTCATCGGGCCGAGCCGAAACTACCTGATCAGAGTTACTCGGCTGGATCAGGCAGAACGCGCAGGTGCCCACGGCGCCGCCCGACCGGAGCCGGATGCACGGGCCTGGGGGCAGCGGAGGTGGCGGGCGATCCCATATCGAGTGCCGGCTCGCTGAATCCAGCAGCGGCCACCCGGACACCGGCAGGTTCCCGCACCGCGTCGGCCAGGGCGACCAGGTCGTCATCCTCGGGATTCGACGGCAAGGGGCCGTTGTACCGGACGAGCTCCCACCCACGGGGCGCGGTGATCCGGCTCGCGTGCTGCGCGCACAGATCCCACGAATGCGGCTCGCTGGACGTGGCCAGCGGCCCGACCACGGCCGTCGAATCCGCGTAGACGAACGTCAACGTCGCCACGGCGGGACTCGGGCACCCGGGCCGACAGCAACGACGGGGGGCTCTCACAAACGTTGAGGCTAGCGTGCGCAAACACGTTCCGACCCGCAGACACGCGCTGTGAACCGACCGAGACCCTCCGGTGATCGGGCAGAGACCCCGGGGTGACCGGCTCGTTGCGATTCGCCAGCCACAGCAGCCACACCGTTACCATTTCTCGTATGTCACGTGACGGACGGCGCGGCGGCTCGGCTAGCGGGTCGAGCTCGCAGGGCTCTCGAAGGGGACGCGATTTCCGCGGCCCCCTCCTACCGCCAACCGTTCCCGGCTGGCGCTCACGGGCCGAGCGTTTCGATATGGCGGTCCTGGAGGCCTACGAGCCGATCGAACGGGCGTGGCAGTCACGATTGGAGGGGCTGGATGTCGCGGTCGATGAGATTCCCCGCATCCAGCCCAAGGATCCCGAGTCTGTGCAGTGGCCGCCGGAGGTCATCGCGGACGGACCGATCCCGCTGGCAAGGCTGATTCCTGCTGGCGTGGACACCCGGGGTAACACCACCCGGGCGCGAATTGTCCTGTTCCGCAAGCCGATCGAATTACGCGCGAAGAAATCTGGAGATTTGTCGGATCTCCTGCACGATCTACTGGTCGCGCAGGTTGCCACCCACCTGGGGGTGGAGCCGTCGGTGATCGACCCATCCATCACCGACGAGGGCGATTAACCCGCCCTGGTCGAGCACAGAACCCGGAGTTAGATGATGCCCCGCTTCAGGCGGCGGCGCTCACGCTCGGACAGCCCACCCCAGATGCCGAACCGCTCGTCATTGGCCAGCGCGGACTCAAGGCACTCGTCCTTGACCTCGCAGCCCTGGCAGATGCGCTTGGCCTCGCGAGTCGACCCGCCCTTCTCAGGGAAGAACGCCTCGGGATCGGTCTGTGCGCACAGTGCCTTCTCTTGCCACTGATCGTCAGCTACACCGATCAACGCATCAAAATCGTTCTGCACCAACGTCAGATGCGGACGTGCGGGCGGCAAGCCCGTCGCACCCGTGCCAACGCCGGAACTCAGCTCGTCGTGTACGCCAAATTCATTGCGCCCAAACAGCATCGTCCCGCCTCCTCACTGTTCCTCTTGCATCCCAATACAGCTCGTAATGCCCGGTTTCGTGCCACATCGTTGTTTTCTCGGCCATTTCCATTCGAACATCTGATCGAATCTCGGTCTGCGCCTGTAACTTCCAAACTCAGCCCGAGGAATGACACTGGTGTGATTACACACGTGTTCGCTGCCGGGGTCAAGCGAAGGACGAAAATTCATACCATCTGCGACCGACAAAATCGGCGTGGCGCCCTCGTGGCGTGTCGCATCATTGCCGGCGCACTAGTCTGGGTCAGCGTGAAACTCACCGTCCTCGTCGGCGGCGTCGGCGGAGCACGCTTCCTGCTCGGCGTCCAGCGCTTGCTCGGATCAGACTCCAGCAAGCATCAGATAAGCGCCATCGTGAACATTGGCGACGACGCCTGGATGCATGGCGTCAGGATCTGCCCTGACCTGGACACCTGCATGTACACCCTGGGCGGAGGCGTCGACCCCGAGCGAGGCTGGGGACACCGCGGCGAGACCTGGAACGCCATGGAGGAGCTGGCGGCCTACGGCGCCCAGCCCGACTGGTTCTCACTCGGCGACAGGGACCTGGCCACTCACCTGATACGCAGTCAAATGCTGCGAGCCGGTTACCCGCTATCAGCGGTCACCGAAGCGTTATGCAATCGATGGCAGCCCGGAGTCCGGCTGTTACCCGCCAGCGATGACCGCTGCGAGACCCACGTGGTGATCACCGACCCCGCCGACGGACAGCAGCGTGCCATCCACTTTCAACAGTGGTGGGTACAACACCGCGCGCAGGTTCACACGCACAGCTTCGCGTTCGTCGGCGCGGACGAAGCAAAGGCCGGGCCGGGTGTTGCCGAGGCCATTGGCGAGGCCGATGTCGTCTTGCTGGCTCCGTCCAATCCGGTGGTGAGCATCGGGGCGGTACTGGCGGTCGGTGGAGTTCGCGGAGCGCTCCGCACAACCCCCGCTCCGGTCATCGGATACTCGCCGATCGTGTCGGGCAAGCCGCTCCGCGGAATGGCCGATGAATGTTTGCGCGTGATCGGTGTCGAGGTGAGCTCGCAAGGTGTCGGGGAACACTTCGGCGCCCGTTCACAGACCGGCATCCTGGATGGCTGGCTGGTCGGCGAGGGTGACGCGGCTCACATTGCGGGAGTTCAGGTACGGTCAGTTCCGCTGCTCATGACCGACCCGGACGCGACGGCGGCAATGGTGCGTGCGGGACTTGACCTGGCCGGAGTTACCCTATGACCTTAGCTGCGGATTCCCCTGCACCGGAACATGGTTCAGCGGCTCCGGTAGAGATCTTACCCGTTCCGGGCCTGCCCGAGTTCCGCCCTGGTGACGACATCGCCGGGGCCATCGCCGAGTCAGCGCCGTGGGTCCGCGACGGCGATGTGATCGTGATCACCAGCAAGATCATCTCGAAGGCCGAGGGCCGAATCGTCGCCGCGCCCACCGACCCCGAGGCTCGAGACGCCTTACGGCGCAAATTGATCGACTCCGAATCGGTCCGCGTGCTGGCCCGCAAGGGCAAGACGCTGATCACCGAGAACACCATTGGCATCGTGCAGGCCGCGGCCGGAATCGACGCATCCAATGTGGATACTGCCGAACTCGTGCTGCTTCCCGTTGACCCCGATGCCAGCGCGACCGCGGTGCGGGCCGCACTGTCGCGCCAGCTGGGCGTGAACGTAGCGGTGGTGATCACCGACACCATGGGCCGGGCCTGGCGCAACGGCCAGACCGATGCGGCCATCGGATCTTCCGGCATCTCCGTCCTCTACGGCTACGCCGGTGCAAAAGATAAGCACGGTAACGAACTTCAGGTGACCGAGGTGGCCATCGTCGATGAGATCGCCGCTGCCGCCGACCTTGTCAAGGGCAAGCTCACCGACGTGCCCGTCGCGGTGGTGCGCGGCCTGGCGGTGTCCGATGACGGCAGCGCAGCCCGCGATCTCCAGCGCTCGGGCCCGGACGACCTGTTCTGGCTCGGCACCGCGGAGGCCTTGGAGCAGGGGCGCCGCGATGCGGTGCTGGTGCGCCGCTCCATCCGGCAATTCGCCGACATCGCAGTCGATCCCGACCTGCTACGCGAGGCCATCGGCGAGGCGCTGACTGCGCCCGCGCCGCATCACACCCACCCGGTGCGATTCGTGTGGGTGCGGGATCTGACGAGACGACGTGCACTGCTGGACGCCATGAAGGAGGCGTGGGCCGTCGACCTCAGCGGGGACGGTCGCACCCCCGAGTCCGTGGAGAAGCGGGTAGCACGCGGACAGATCCTCTATGACGCGCCCGAGGTCGTGATTCCATTCCTAGTACCCGACGGCGCACATGACTATCCCGACGAGCGCCGGAATGCGGCGGAACGCACCATGTTCACTGTCGCGGTCGGTGCCGCGGTGCAGGCACTCCTCGTGGCATTGGCCGCGCGGGGCGTGGGGAGCTGCTGGATCGGCTCCACCATCTTCGCGGCAGACGTGGTACGCAGGCAGCTCGTCTTGGACACCTCATGGGAACCGATGGGCGCCATCGCCATTGGGTATCCCCACGGTTACCCCGACGAGGGATTGACACCACGCACTCCCCTGCCGGCCGGCCAGATGCTGGTGGAGCTGTGACCGGACTGCGCGAGTCTGCCGTCGAGCTGCTCTCCTTGTGGGAGGCGCCCGATGCGGAGCAGGACAGCCTCCGGCATTCGGTGCTGGCATTCCTCGACGCCAACCCGGACGCCTGCCGCCGCCGCAGTGCCGCCGGCCATATCACCGCCTCGGCGCTGGTGGTCAATCACGACGGATCGCAGGCGCTACTGACCCTGCATCCTCGCGTCGGTAAGTGGCTGCAGCTGGGCGGCCACTGCGAGGAGGAAGACTCCACGATCCGGGACGCCGCCCTGCGCGAGGCCACCGAGGAGTCCGGGATCGCGAATCTGACTCTGACATCGAATCTTCTTGGAATACACGTACATCCGATCACGTGCTCGCTGGGTGTGCCGACGCGCCATCTCGACCTGCAGTTCTTGGCTCACGCACCCGAAGGCGCTCAGATCACCGTCAGCGACGAATCACTCGACCTGCGCTGGTGGCCCATCGATCAGATTCCGGATGAAGACCACTCGGTCGTCGTATTGGCCCAACGGGCGCGGGCACGTCTGCGCTGAGCGCGCGACCCAAGCTCCGCGAAGTCAGGTAGTGCATTACGCGCGTCTCGCGACATCGACGGTCGTATCGTGCCCTCATCAGCGGTTATTTGGTGAGGTGCACGCATGGAAATCAAGATTGAGACGCCCTTTGGCGCCACCGCGAAGATAGCGAAAGACAATCCGGGGCGATCCCCCGGCGAGGTCGAGCCACAACAGACGTTCACGCTCGGCAACCTGCGACCGCCAATCCGCGCGCTCCTGGTGCTCTGCGTGGCCGCCGACGGCGCGATCGTCATGTGGCTGGCCATCTGGAACGCCACGCTGACCCAGAACGCGTGGGACCTACTGGGGACGGCACTGCTCCTCGCCATCGGCATTACCTGCGCACTGGCGATCGGGGCAATGCTCAAGTACAGGCACAGCTCAGTGCTCACCACACTCGTCAGCCAGGTCTTCGTGGTGTGCCTTGCCACCTATGTGTGGCTGCTCGACCTGCGCAGTCCGGCCAGCCAGATCTGGGGCATCACGGGAATCGCGTTGGCGCTGGGCGCTATTGCCTTGTGCTGGGTGTTGTATCTAAGCCGGTACGCGGTGGGCGCCCTCACCAGAACCGGCATTGCCATCGTCGCACTCTTTCCCCTGATTGGGTTGGTGCAGTTCTGGATTCAGAACGAATACGTGCCACACAGTTCACTTCCCCTGATCGACGTGCAGACCGAATTGTCGCCGGTCGGCTCGACCGGCCCCATCATCCACGTCCTGGCGAAAACCACGCTGCACAACCGTGGATCGTTCCGCGTCGACCTGCCCGCCAGCCTGACCCGCGTCGTCGTGTATCCGAAAGGCACACCCACGGAGCCCCCTACGCCGGAGACCGTAGCCGCGCACCTGAATGCACTCGGGAGTCAGTTCGGCGACTACCGCGAGACTCCGGCGATGCCCGCCGACGCACACCTGATCTATGCCGGTGCGGCCGGCTCGTCCGGCGGGGCGTTCCTGGCTCCCGGATCGACGAGCCAGGGCACCTCCATCATCGACATCGATTCGCGGACCGTCCGGTTGGCGGTCATGAAGGTCACCATGATCGCGGTCACCCACCGATCGGTGAAGGAAACACGCACCTGCTACTCCCCTCAGGTGGCACTCGGCCAGGACGTCATCGGGTTCCTGCGCGAATCAACCGTCGTCCACGATTTCTTGGGCGGTAAGGCGTTGTGTACCGAAACCCAGTTCGCATCCCGTGGTGTCATCGAGGAACTGGTTTCCGATCACCCCGTATTACGGATCTTCACGATGGTGCAGGCCGCTGGAGCGACCACACCGATACTGTTGCCGTTCTTCGGCACCCATGACTCGCTGGAGAATCCGCTGTCAAGCACGAAAGCGTCAACGATCATCGAGAACGCCAACCCCTCAGGCATATTCGGATCCTCGGCCGAATACGCACCATCCGACGCCGACCTGCGGCCGGGCGCTTAGACGTCCGAGGAGTACCTGATGCCGCCGTCGGGAATGGTGATTCCGGGCCACACCCGGGCGCCGCGCAGCAGCTCGCACCGCGCGCCGATGTCGGCACCGTCACCGATCACGCCGTCGCGCACCAGTGCGCGCGGACCGATGCGGGCGCCAAACCCGATGATGGAACGTTCCACCACGGCGCCCGCTTCGATGCGCGCACCGTCGAAGATCACCGCACCGTCAAGCCTTGCCCCCGGGCCGATTTCGGCTCCCCGGCCCACCACGGTGCCACCGATCACCACCGCGCCCGGTGCCACCGACGCGCCATCGTGCACCAGCGCCTCACCCGGATGTTCGGGAATCGCCGGTGACGGCGCGATGCCGCGGACCAGGTCGGCCGAGCCGCGCACGAAATCCTCGGGAGTTCCCATATCGCGCCAATAGCTGGTGTCCACAAATCCGCACACCTTGGCACCACCGCTCAGCAGTCCCGGAAAGACCTCTCGCTCAACCGAGACCGGCCGACCAGAGGGAATCTGTTCGATTAGCTCACGCCGGAACACGTAGCATCCGGCGTTGATTTGATCGGTGGGCGGATCTTCGGTCTTCTCCAGAAACGCGGTGACACGACCATCAGAATCGGTTGGCACACAACCAAACGCGCGCGGGTCACCGACGCGCACCAGGTGCAATGTCAAGTCGGCCTGAGTCTTCTCATGGTGCGCGAGAAGATCTTTCAGATCCAGACCGGACAGCACATCGCCGTTGAAGACGAGGGCGGTGTCGTGGCGCAGATGCTCCAGCACATTCCGGATGGCCCCGCCAGTGCCCAGCGGCTCTGTCTCTGTGACATATGTGATCGACAGGCCCAGCTTGGATCCGTCACCGAATTCCGACTCGAAGACCTCGGCCTTGTAGGACGTCCCGAGCACCACGTGATCGATCCCGGCCGCCGCCACCCGCGACAACACATGTGTCAGGAATGGGAAGCCTGCGATCGGCAGCATCGGCTTGGGCGCCGAGAGGGTCAGTGGGCGCAGCCGGGTGCCCTGCCCTCCCACCAAGATGACGGCATCGGCTTTCACGGTCCCCGATTCAACACTGCCAGATACAACACTGTCAGGCATTCGCATCTCCTTGCTTGTCCCGGCGCCGATTGGCGCGGACCGCCGCGCGCACCACGATCGCGGATCGAGCCGCCAGCGCGCTCCGAATGCTCCAGCGCAACGGCGCCTGCCACCAGTGTGGGTGCCGGTCGGATTGATAAATGTAGACGCTGTCGTGATGAGCGGTGAGGCTGCGTGCGGGGTCACGTCCGGCCGCGTGCCCCTTCGCATGCACCACCTCGGCACTGGGCGCGTATACGTTCTGCCAGCCCGCGCGCGCGAGCCGGTCCCCGAGATCGACATCCTCCATGTACATGAAGTAGCGCGTGTCGAATCCGCCGATGGCGTCGAAGGCCTTGCGCCGAAGCAACAGGCACGACCCCGATAGCCAGCCGACGACGCGCTCGGACGGTTCCATCCGGTCCTGGCGGTATGCCGCGGTCCAGGGGTTGGTGGGCCATACCGATCCCAACAACGCGTGAAGCGCGCCCCCCGTGAGGGTCGGGACCACTCGTGCCGAGGGATACACCGAGCCGTCTGGCTCACGAATCAGCGGACCCAGTGCGCCCGCCGCGGGCCATCGCTGCGCAACCTCGAGCAGCGCGTCGATGCTTCCCGGGCCCCACTGCACATCGGGGTTCGCGATCACAATCCACTCGGCGCCGGGATCGACCTGCCCCACCCCCAGATTGGCGGCCTTCCCATAGCCGACATTGCCCCCGGTGCGGAGCAGCTCCACGTCGGGCTCCTCGGCAGCGCCTTCGGGCACTCCGTCGGTGGAGCCGTTGTCGGCCATGATCACCCGCACGGGGCGATCGGTGGCGTGGCGCAGCGTGCGCAGGAAGCGGTCGAGGTGCTCGCCGGGCGAGTACGTCACCGTCACCACGGCGAGCTGCTCGGGGGAAACCGACGAGCCACTCGGGCGAAGGGGATCAGGCACGGTGCTTGAGGGTACCTACTCCTAGTTTGTGGCCAGCGCCTCAGCCAACGCGTCCCGCCATGGGCGCAGCGGCGCCAGGCCCGTGCCGGCCCAATGATCGCTGTCCAGCGCCGTGTACACCGGCCTGGGCGCGGCACTTGGAAAATCGACGGACAGGCAGGGCTGCACTCGCGAGGCATCCGCCCCGACCAGCTCGAACACGGCCTTCGCCCAGTCGAACCGGTTCACCACACCGCCGCCGGCCGCATGCAGGATCGGAGCCTCGACGCCGGAGGCCGCCAAGTCCAACAGCCCCTCGGCGAGGTCTGCCGCATACGTCGGGGACCCGGTCTGGTCGGTCACCACGCGCACTGGCCCGTCCCCGGCCGCCAGTCGCCTCATGACACCGACGAAATCGCCGGTGATTCCGGTGTAGACCCACGCGGTGCGCACCACCTGAGCTGTCGGCAGGACAGCGTGAACGGCCTGTTCGCCTGCGAGCTTGGTGCGCGCGTACACACCGGTCGGACCCGTGGCGTCACCGGGACGGTAGGGCCGTGGGCTGGCAACACCGAACTCACCGCTGAACACGTAGTCGGTAGAGATATGGATCAATCTGGCGCCAACCTCACGACATGCCTGGGCCACCCTCTCGGCCCCCGTCGCGTTAACCGCGTGCGCCCTGGCCTCATCGGTTTCCGCGGCGTCCACGGCGGTATAGGCGGCGCAATTGATGACGGTATCCCCCGCAGCAATCACCCCGTCGGGCGCACTGTCGCGGGTAATATCCCAGTCAGTCGAGTTCAGAGCCCGGATGGGGAGGTTACGGCGTGCGGCGCGAGCAATGAGGTGGGTGCCCAGCTGACCGCCCGCTCCGGTGATAACAAGCACACCAAGAGTCTGGCACGCCGACTTCGCTTCCGAGGGATGAGCGCCGCCCCGACGTAGCCTTGACAAGGCTTGAGACATGTTGCCCGGCGAACGCCCGGCCCGGAAAGAAACGGATCACCGTGACCGACCCTCACGCTCTTCGCGCGAGCGGCTCACCGCAGACGGAGACACCACGCCCCCTGTGGCGGGGCATCGCGACGCTGGCCGCGGTCGCGGTCATGGTGGTCACCGGAGCCGCCTGGGGAAAGATCGGCAACATCGATCCGAACATCGCCCGGTTCGACCTGCCGGGCCTGTTCGGCAACGCCGGGAAACCCAATGATGGCGCGATCGACATTCTGATGGTGGGCGTCGACAGCCGCAGCGACGCGCACGGCAATCCGCTCTCGCAGGACGAGCTGGCGATGCTGCGCGCCGGCGACGAGACGGCCACCAACACGGACACGATCATTCTCATCCGCATCCCCAACAACGGAAAATCGGCAACGGCGATCTCCATTCCCCGCGACTCGTACGTCACCGTCCCGGACGGCACCAAGGGAAAGATCAACGGCGTCTACGGTGAAGCCAAAGAGAACGACCGGCAGAAGCGCGTCGAATCCGGTGAGACCCTCGAGGCAGCCGAGCGCGAGTCGGTAGATGCGGGGCGTTCGGCGCTGATCCAGACCGTGGCGAAGCTGACCGGTGTCACCGTCGACCGCTACGCCGAGGTCAGCATGCTCGGGTTCGTGCTGATGACCAACGCGCTGGGTGGCGTCAACGTGTGCCTCAACGAGGCTGTCTACGAACCGATGTCGGGCGCCGACTTCCCCGCCGGTCCGCAGACCCTCGATGGTCCGAACGCCTTGAGCTTCGTGCGGCAACGCCACGACCTGCCCCGCGGTGATCTCGATCGCGTGGTCCGCCAGCAGGTGGTGATGTCCTCCTTGGCGCATTCGGCGCTCTCCGGCGGAACGCTGACCAACGGAACGACCCTGAGCAAGCTTCGCGATGCGATCACGCGCACCGTGGTGCTCAGCGAGGGTTGGGACGTCATGGACTTCATTCAGCAGTTGCAGAAGCTGTCCGGGGGCAACGTGGCGTTCGCGACCATTCCCATCCTGCGCGAGGACGGTTGGACAGAGGACGGTACGCAGAGTGTCGTGAAGGTCGATCCCGATCAGGTGCGCAGCTGGGTGTCCGGCCTCCTGGACCAGCAGGCCGCCGGCAAGACCGAACAGGCCACCTACTCCAAGGACCAAACGACCGCCGACGTGGTCAATGAGACGGAGATCAACGGCCTCGCCGCTGCGGTGTCGGAACTGTTGGTGGGCAAGGGATTCACCGCGGGCAAGATCGGCAACAATGATGCCGACCACGCGGGTAGCAGCCAGGTCCAGGCCGCCAAGCAGGACGACGTAGGCGCCAAGGCGGTGGCCGAGGCGTTGGGGTTGCAGGTGGTCGAGAAACAGGGCCTGCCCGAGCGCACCGTTCGCGTGGTGCTGTCCAACGACTACCACGGACCCGGGTCCGGACGGGATACCACGCTGGCATCCGCGGAGAGCGGCTCGACCACAGAGGAAGAAGCGCCCCCGCCGCCACCGTCGCCCATCTTCACCGCGGCCAACGGGCCGCGCTGCGTCAACTGATGAACCTCACCTCTCTGCTGCTGGGCGACGCGAACAGTCCGGCGCCGCGGATCACCTACTACGACGACGCCACCGGCGAACGCATCGAGCTCTCGACGGTGACGCTGGCCAACTGGGCCGCCAAGACCGCCAACATGCTGCGCGACGAGCTTGGTGCGGGACCAGGGTCCACGGTCGCGGTGCGGCTGCCCGCCCATTGGCAGACCGCGGGTGTGCTCCTCGGAATCTGGTGGGCCGGTGCCGAAGTGGTGCTCAACGGTGAGGACAGCTCCGATGTCGCGTTCTGCACGCCCGGTGACGAACCGGACGCCGACGAGGTCTGCGTGCTCTCGCTCGACGCTTTCGGGCGCCCGGTGCCCCACCTGCCGCTTGGGTTGACCGACTATTCGACGGCGGTTCGAGTCCACGGAGACCGGTTCTCACCCGCAGGTGCCGGGCCCGCCTTGAACGGCCGCACCGCCGATGAGGTCGCCGCCGCCGCACGGGAAAGTGCCGCCGCCCAGAGCATCACGGCCGAGGATCGGGTGCTGAGCTCGGGCTCCTGGGACACGCCGGACACGCTGACCGCCAATCTCCTGGCGGTGCTCATCGCTGGCGCCTCATTGGTGCAGGTGGCCAATCCCGACCCCGCCGGACAAGAACGGCGGGTTGTCGCCGAGAAGGTCACCCGCACCCTCCCCTAACGCAAGTTAGGAACCAAGCAGTGCGCGGGTCATCACGACGCGCTGAATCTGATTGGTGCCCTCGTAGATCTGGGTGATCTTGGCATCGCGCATCATCCGCTCCACCGGGAAGTCGGTGGTGTACCCGGCGCCGCCGAACAGCTGCACGGCATCGGTGGTGACCTCCATGGCCACATCGGAGGCGAAGCACTTAGACGCCGAGGAGATGAAGCCCAGGCTCTTCTCGCCGCGCTCGGCGCGCGCGGCGGCGGTGTACACCAGCAGGCGGGCGGCCTCGACCTTCATCGCCATATCGGCCAGCATGAACTGCACACCCTGGAAGTCACTGATGGACCGGCCAAACTGCTTGCGGTCCTTGGTGTATGCGATGGCCTGGTCCAGTGCACCCTGCGCGATCCCGAGGGCCTGCGCACCGATGGTCGGGCGGGTGTGGTCCAGCGTCTCCAGCGCGGTCTTGAATCCGGTACCCGGTTCACCGATGATCCGGTCGCCCGGAATCCGGCAGTTCTCGAAGTACAGCTCTGCCGTCGGCGAACCCTTGATGCCGAGCTTGTGCTCCAGCGGGCCGACGGTGAATCCCTCGTCGTCCTTGTGCACCATGAACGCCGAGATACCGTGCGCCTTCTTCTCGGGATCGGTCACCGCCATCACGGTGTACCAGGACGACTTGCCGCCGTTGGTGATCCAGCACTTGGAGCCGTTGATCACCCAGTCGTCGCCGTCGGCCTTGGCGCGGGTGCGCATGCTGGCCGCATCACTTCCGGCCTCGCGCTCGGACAGCGCGTAGGAGGCCATCGCCTCACCGCTGGCGATGGACGGCAGCACCTGGCGTTTGAGTTCCTCGGAGCCGCTCAGAATCAGGCCCATGGTGCCCAGCTTGTTCACCGCCGGAATCAGCGAGGAGGAGGCGCATACCCGCGCGACCTCTTCGATGACGATGCAGGCGGCCACGCTGTCGGCGCCCTGACCGTCGTATTCCTCGGGAACGTGTACGGCGTTGAAGCCCGAGGCGACCAGCGCATCAAGGGCTTCCTGAGGGAAGCGCGCCTTCTCGTCGACATCCTTGGCGTAAGGAGCTATCTCCTTCTCGGCCAGACCACGGATCGCCGCACGCAACTCGTCGTGCTCCTCAGCCAGCTTGAACAGGTCAAACGACGGGTTTCCAGCCATCACAGCCTCCAGGATCGAACAGTTAGTCGCCGTTAACTGTACGTCACGGTCAATTTAGTCGCCTAATAGTCTGCGCTGCAGCGCAGCATCCTTCTCGAGAACCGTTGCTTCCATGCTCGCCTGGAAGGCGACAACCTTCTCGCGCAACCCGCGATCGGATACCCCGAGGATCCGCGCGGCCAGCAGTCCCGCATTGCGCGCTCCGCCGATGGACACCGTTGCCACCGGCACGCCCGCGGGCATCTGCACGATGGACAGCAGCGAGTCCAGGCCGTCCAACCGCGCGAGCGGTACCGGAACGCCGATGACCGGCAACGGGGTGGCCGAGGCCACCATGCCGGGCAGATGCGCCGCCCCGCCCGCCCCGGCGATGATCACCTGAATGCCCCGGTCCGCGGCTGTTTGCGCGTACTCCAGCATGCGCCCCGGCGTTCGATGCGCCGACACAACACCCACTTCGAACGGAATCTCGAACTCCGCCAGAGCATTCGCGGCATCCGACATCACCGACCAGTCACTGTCGCTGCCCATGATCAGGCCGACCCGTGCGCTCACCATCCCTAGTGCCCTTCCGTCCATCCGTCGGTCCATACCGCGTGCGATAACCAGTGCGCGGCTCGCTCGGCGCGCTCCCGCACCTCGGCCACGTACTGCGGATCGGCCGCCGAACCATCCGCGCGGCCCTGAATATTCACATGCCCGAGCTTGCGTCCCGCGCGCTCGCCCTTGCCGTACAAGTGCACCTTCGCCTCCGGGATGCGTCCCATCAAGTGGTGCATCCGCTCGTCGAGTGACATCGCGGGCGTCTCGTGTGCACCCAGCACATTGGCCATGACGGTCACCGGGGCCAGCTGTTCGGTGGAGCCGAGCGGATAGTCGAGCACCGCACGCAGGTGCTGTTCGAACTGTCCTGTCCGCGCACCGTCCATGCTCCAATGGCCGGAGTTGTGCGGGCGCATCGCCAACTCGTTGACCAGCAGCCGCCCGTCATTGGTTTCAAACAGCTCCACCGCCAGACACCCGGTCACACCCAGATCGGTAGCGATGCGCAGTGCGAGCTGCTCTGCCTCCATCGCCCGTTCCTCCGGCAACCCTGGCGCCGGCGCGATCACCACGGCGCAAATTCCATCCCGCTGAACGGTTTCCACCACGGGCCAGGCGGCGCCCTGCCCAAACGGCGAACGGGCGACCATCGCCGATAGTTCACGGCGCATATCGACGCGTTCCTCGGCGAGTAGCTCCACCCCGGCGGCCAACTGCTCGGCGGCCACCGCGCGCGCCTCGTCCAGATTGTCGGTGATCCACACGCCGCGGCCGTCGTATCCGCCCCGTACCGCCTTCAGCACAACCCGGCTGCCCGTCTCGGCGGCGAACTTCTCGACATCGGCGACGGTCCTGACGTCCGCGAAGCCCGGGACCGGGGCGCCGATGCTCTTCAATTTCCGCCGCATGAACGTCTTGTCCTGCGCGTAGATGAGAGCCGACGGCGGCGGCTGCACGTTGACGCCCTCGCTCTGCAGCGTCTCCAGGAATGCGGTGGGGACATGTTCGTGATCGAAGGTCAGCACGGTCGCACCCTTGGCCGCCCTCCGCAGATCGTCGAGATCTGTATGCGAACCCAACACGACATCGGGGGTGACTTGAGCCGCCGGCTCATCGGCCGCGTGAGCCAGCACCCGCAGTGTCTGACCGAGCGCAATCGACGCCTGGTGGGTCATCCGGGCCAGCTGACCACCACCGATCATGGTGACGACGGGAGTTTCGGACACAGACATATGTTGTCATGCTGGCCACGCGGCCCGGCCGGAACGGTCCGCCCCAGCCATCGTCAGCAGCTGAAATACCGCGATCACATACACACCCGTAGCCAATGAGGTCGGCGGACCGCTTCGCGCTGCCATGCCATTTTCCGTACACTCGCCATTTGTGTCTTTCGCCGATGCCACCATCGCCCGGCTGCCCCGGTTTATCCGGCCTGTGGCCGAGCAGCACCACGAGCTGATCAAGTTCGCGATCGTCGGTGGGACCACGTTCATCATCGACTCGGGCATCTTCTATGCGCTCAAGCTGACGATCCTGGAGCCCAAGCCCCTCACCGCGAAGATCATCTCCGGCATCATCGCCGTCATCGCCTCCTACATCCTCAACAGGGAGTGGAGCTTCCGGGACCGCGGAGGCCGCGAGCGGCACCACGAAGCGCTGCTGTTCTTCGCGGTCAGCGGCATCGGCGTGCTCATCGCCATGGTCCCGCTGTGGGTGTCGAGTTACATCCTCGAGCTGCGCGTGCCGAATGTGAGCCTGACGGTGGAGAACATCGCCGACTTCATCAGCGCCTACCTCATCGGCAATCTGTTGCAGATGGCGTTCCGGTTCTGGGCCTTCCGCCGGTGGGTGTTTCCCGACGAGTTCGGGCGCCACGACCAGGCCCCCGTCACCCTTGTGACCGGCGAGACCGAGCAGGATGACGCGTCAGAAAGCAGCAACTCCGTGCACCCGCATACGGGGCTGCCGAACAGCACCACCGTGCATCACGGCACCGAGGTCGGCCGTGGCCTGTACGGCTCAGCGCATCACGTGGCGGGAGGCCGCTCCCGGCCCCGCCCAGTGGAGCGACTGTCGCCCTCTTCAGAACCAAGGGTGTCGAAGACCTCGTGATACAGCAGCGAGTGGACGTATTCCACGCGCGGTATCTCATGAAATTCCAGCGGATCCTGTGACGCCGATTCGATGATCAGCGTGCCGGTGCGCAAAATTCTGTCCACCAGGCCATGACGGAACTCCACGCTGTTGATCCGTGCCAACGGGATGTCGATTCCCGAACGGCTCAACAATCCGTGACGGAACATCACGCGCCGATCGGTGATGACGAAATGCGTGGTCAGCCAGTTCAGGAATGGCCACACGCTCAGCCAGCCGACCAGCACCAGCCAGACGACACCGATCGCGATCATCACCACGTTCTTCGCGGTGGCCTGCCAGTCGGTGTTATCGACCATCGCGGCGACAAAGGCCGCCGCGCCGGTGGACAGAATCAGCACCAGCGCCGGGCCAATCAGTCGCTTCCAGTGCGGATGATGGTGCAACACCACCTGCTCGTCGTCGGCGAGGACGTTCTCCGGATACCCCACGTGCGGCGACTTTACTGCTCGCCGTGCGGGCGCAGATGCGTTATGTCGCCCGCCGTGACCGCGGTGACGGTGCCATCGGCACTCTCGATACGGAGCTGTCCGTCGTTGCCGAGCCCGACGGCGACGCCGATCAGTTCACGCTCGCCCGGCAGCTCGGCACGCACCTTCGCCCCCAGGGTGACGCTGCGTGCGCGGTAGTCCGCCAACAGCTGATCGTCCACACCCCGCCCGGTGCGCCAATGCTCGACGCGGTCACCGAGCTCACGCAGCACCGCACGCGCCAGCTCATTGCGATCGGGATTGGCCCAGCCAAGGATCGCCAGCGAGGTGGCATTGGGGTCCGGCAGCTCGCGCTCGGTGAAGGTGGCGTTGAGACCGAGACCGAGCACGATGGCCGACTGGGGCGTGGCAACCTCCGCCAGGATCCCGCACAGCTTGCGTCCTTCGACGAGCACATCGTTGGGCCATTTGAGCCCGGCCTGGATTCCGGTGACCTCCGCGACCGCGTCGACGATCGCCACACCGGCCAGCAGCGGCACCAAACCCCACCGGTCCGGCGGCACCTCACCCACACCGATACCCACCGACATGGACAGCTGCGTGTGCGCGGGGGCGCCCCAGTTACGTCCGTGGCGCCCGCGGCCGGCGGTCTGGTGTTCGGCGAGCAACACGACGCCGTCAATGTCCTCCCCCGCCGCGGCACGCGCGACCAGATCGGCATTGGTGGATCCGGTTTCGTCGACGACGTCGATACGGCGCCACTGTCCGCCGGGGCTGTCGGTGAGGGTGAGTTTGTCCGCGGTCACCTGCCCAGCCTAGGGCGATCAGTGAGATGTGGCGACGGCCCGCTCGGCGAGATTCTCTTCGACCTCGTGCACCCACACCTCGTGGGCATGCGTGGTGTCCACTTCGATCTCAAAGCGTTCCGTCATGTCCGGGGTGATATCAGCCAGATTCACGTAGAACTGCTCGTACCAGCGACGGTGCTGATACACCGCGCCGTCCTCCTGGGTCAGCAGCGGATTGTCTATGCGCGTCTTGTTCTTCCAGATCTCGACGTCCTCCAGGAACCCGTCGCCGAAGGACTTGGCCATCGCGGCGGCGAGCTTACGCGCATTCTCCGCGGGCAAATCGGGCATCTCCTGGATGGCTACGCCCCACTGCAAGACGAAGGAATTGTGCGTTACCGGGTAGTGGCAGTTGATGAGCGCCACCTCGACGGTGAATCCGGGGCCAAGGTCGTTGTGGATCCAGTCGATCATGTATGCCGGGCCGAAGTATGTGGCCTCCGACCGTACACCCGTTCCTTCCCAAAGCTTTTCGGGGTTAGGAACATAGTCTGGCCGTGGCTTGGACTCCATGAACTGACTGGCGGTCTGCCCCTCGATGACGTTCTTGAAGTACGTCGGATAGGCGTGGTGAATGTAGAAGAAGTGCGCCATGTCGACATTGTTGTCAACGATCTCACGGCAGTGCGATCCCTCGATGAGGATCGAATTCCATTGCCATGGAGACCATTTTCCCTCTTGGTAACCTTCGATCGCCGGCGGGGCGAGCTCGACAGGCGGTGCGGATCCCTCCGGGTCATGCCATACGAGGAGTTGGCCGTTCACCTCGAGAGTGGGCCAGCTACGCGTGCGCGCGAGCTTCGGGGTGCGCTTGGCATAGGGCACCAGCGTGCACTTTCCATCACCGCCCCAACGCCAATCATGGAATGGACACGCGATGCTGTCGTCCTTGACGCTGCCCTGCGACAGATCGCCACCCATGTGACGGCAATATCCATCCAGCACTTTGATATCGCCGCGGGAATCGGCGAACACCACCAGCTTGGTGCCGAATGCCTCGACGCCGTGCGGCTCACCATCATGGAACGACTCAGCCAATCCCAGGCAATGCCATCCCCGGGCAAAGCGAGTCATCACTGTGCCACTATCGATTTCGCGAATCGCGCCGTCAGTCTGCATGCGGGCTGTCCTTTCGCTGACTT
The DNA here is from genome assembly GCF_002013745.1 of Mycobacterium sp. D16Q16. Taxonomy (NCBI): domain Bacteria; kingdom Bacillati; phylum Actinomycetota; class Actinomycetes; order Mycobacteriales; family Mycobacteriaceae; genus Mycobacterium; species Mycobacterium sp. D16Q16. Next base: position 13,438 of record NZ_MAEY01000007.1, on the reverse strand, counting down.
ACTTTCATACTGCGCTCTACAGCAGCCGTTGTCGCCCATATGCGGTGAATTGAGCATCGAGTGCGGTTTTGTCCAGCGGTCCCATCCGCCGGAACACCGGGGCGTCCCTTCCCTCCCAACGGAACACGGGCTCGTCGGTATGCCAGCGCTGCTCCTGCAGCTCGCGTTTGAGAACCTTGTTGGACCCGGTCACCGGCAGGTTGGCCGACACCCGCAGAAAACGTGGAATTCCCTTGCTGCCCAGATCCTCCTGTAGTGACAGGTACTCGACGAAACCGTCCACATCGAACGCATCCGGGTCGGCCACCTCGATGGATGCCATCACCTGATCGCCGGAGCGCGGGTCGGGCACCGCATACACCCCTGCCGCGATCACGGCGGGGTGGCGCCGCAGCACCCGTTCGATGGTCAGCGCCGAGGTGTTCTCCCCGTCGACCCGGATCCAGTCGCCACGCCGACCCGCGAAATAGATGAATCCGGCCGCGTCGAGATAGCCGAGATCACCAGTCCAGTACCACCCGTTGCGGATGCGGTCGGCGTCGGCATCGTCATTCTTGTAGTAGCCCTCAAAGCCGCGTCTGCCCTGTTTGTCGACGATCTCCCCCACCGCATCGTCGACGTTGAGCACACGCCCGTGCTCATCGATAATGGCTGCGACACAATCGTTGAGCGTTCCCGGGTCGACGATCGACACACCTTCGTGGGCCGGACGCCCCAGCGCGCCAGTCGGCGCATCGGGATCCAGTGCGACCGCTCCCCCGCCCTCGCTGGACCCATAGCCCTCGAACAGTTCCGCGCCGAACCGTCGCCGGAACACCGCCTGATCCTCCGGCGACGCCTCAGTGCCGAATCCTCGCATCAGCTGGTTATCGGCGTCGTCGGACTGCTCCGGGGTGGCCAACAGGTATCCGAGTGCCTTGCCGACGTAGGTGAAAAACGTCGCACCGAAGTAGCGCACATCGGGCAGGAAACGCGACGCCGAGAATGTCGGTGTCACACAGATCGTGGCACCGTTGGCCAGTGCGGGAGCCCACAACGCCATCAACGCATTCCCGTGGAACAGCGGCATACAGCAGTAGTCGACATCGCGGCGGCTATGCCCGAATTTCTCGGTGGCCAGGTAGGCAATCTGTGCAAGCCGTCCCTGGCTGCATTTCACCGCCTTGGAGGCGCCGGTCGTGCCGGAAGTAAAGAGCAGCAGGAGTAGCGAATCGGCATCCACCCCCTCGGAGGCCGCTGCCACGGTGCGATTCTCGTCGATCAGCGCAAGGTATCCGGAACTGTCGATCACCAGGAACCGGTCCGCCGTGACACCGAGGTCCAGTCCCCGCAGCCGGTCGAGGTGCTGGGTATCGGTGACGATCAGCTGGCAGTCGGTGTGACGGATCTCGGCTGCCATGTCCGCCGGCCCACGGGTGGGGTTAATGCCCACGATGGTGGCCCCGGTCAGGGCGGCGGCGCCGAGCCAGAAGACGAAATCCGGGACGTTCTCCAACAGGACCCCGATATGAAAAGGCCCGCCGGCCCTCAGCTTCCGCGCGAGTGCGCCCCGAGCGGCGGACTCACCGACCACGTCATTCCACGTCCAGTCGCGATCGCGGGTACGCAGCCCCGGATGACTGTCGCCCACACGGTCGAGGAGCATGGACGCGATATCGGCCCGGGGCGCGCTCGTGCCGGGGGTGGACGTAGCGGTCATATCGCCGATGTTGCACCCATCGCACCCGCGCATTCCAGCCACACCACGGTCTCGCCATCGGACCAGCGGACACCGACCGGCGATCCGGCCAGTTCCCCCGCCGAACGCACCGCTGCCTCGGTGTCTGCGACGTCGAGCTGGCCGAAATGGGACACGATCGTGAACACCAGGTCGGCATCCAACGCAGGCTGTTCGTACGTCTCCTTCTATCTACCGCTATCGGTGAACATCTATTCGAGAAAATTTCTGAGAACTCTCTAAGGCCCATGCGTGTTCTGCCGGGTGGGGCGCGATAACATCGGGACCCATGACGACCACCGAGCCGGATATCCACACCACCGCGGGCAAGCTCGCCGATCTGCGTCGGCGCAGCGAGGAGACACTGCACCCGGTCGGTGAAGCCGCCGTCGACAAGATCCACGCCAAGGGCAAGCTGACCGCCCGTGAGCGCATCTACGCGCTGCTCGACGAGGGCTCGTTCGTGGAATTGGACGCGTTGGCCAAGCACCGCAGCTCAAACTTCGGCCTGGGCGACAAGCGCCCGCTCGGAGACGGCGTGGTGACCGGTTTCGGCACCATCGACGGCCGCGACGTGTGCATCTTCAGCCAGGACGTCTCGGTGTTCGGCGGCAGCCTCGGCGAGGTGTACGGCGAGAAGATCGTCAAGGTGCAGCAGCTGGCCCTCAAGACCGGCCGCCCGCTCATCGGCATCAACGAGGGCGCCGGCGCCCGCATCCAGGAGGGTGTGGTCTCCCTCGGCCTGTACAGCCAGATCTTCCACAACAACATCATCGCGTCGGGCGTCATCCCGCAGATCTCGCTCATCATGGGCCCGGCCGCCGGTGGCCACGTCTACTCGCCCGCGCTGACCGACTTCATCGTCATGGTGGACCAGACCAGCCAGATGTTCATCACCGGCCCGGACGTCATCAAGACCGTCACCGGCGAGGACGTCACCATGGAGGAGCTCGGTGGCGCGCACACCCACGAGGCGAAATCCGGCACCACGCACTATGTCGCCTCCGGCGAGCAGGACGCCTTCGACTACGTGCGCGACATCCTGAGCTACCTGCCGTCGAACAACGCCTCGGAGCCGCCGCGCCATCCGGGTCCGGAGCCCACCGACGGCGCCATCGAGGATCACCTCACCGATGAGGACATCGAGCTCGACACGCTGATCCCGGACTCCCCGAACCAGCCGTACGACATGCACGAGGTCATCACCCGCATTCTCGACGATGACGAGTTCCTCGAGGTGCAGGCCGGATACGCACAGAACATCATCGTCGGATTCGGCCGCGTGGACGGCCGCAGCGTCGGCATCGTCGCCAACCAACCCACCCAGTTCGCGGGCTGCCTGGACATCAACGCCTCCGAGAAGGCCGCGCGGTTCATCCGCACCTGCGACTGCTTCGGTGTCCCGATCATCACCCTGGTGGATGTGCCCGGCTTCTTGCCCGGCACAGAGCAGGAGTTCAACGGCATCATCCGGCGCGGCGCCAAGCTGCTGTACGCGTACGGCGAGGCCACCGTTCCGAAGATCACCGTCATCACCCGGAAGGCCTACGGCGGCGCATACTGCGTCATGGGCTCGAAGGACATGGGCGCCGACGTCAACGTCGCCTGGCCCACCGCCCAGATCGCGGTCATGGGCGCCTCCGGCGCGGTCGGGTTCGTGTACCGCTCGCAGCTGGCCGAGGCATCCAAGAACGGCGACGACGTGGACGCCCTGCGCCTTCAGCTGCAGGCCGAGTACGAGGACACCCTGGTGAACCCGTACATGGCTGCCGAGCGCGGATACGTCGACGCGGTCATCCCGCCGTCGCACACCCGCGGCTACATCGCCACCTCGCTGCGCTTGCTCGATCGCAAGATCGTGCGGCTCCCACCGAAGAAGCACGGAAACATTCCGCTGTGACGAATGAAGAAGGTGCGTCCGTGACCGACGAGACCGTAACCGCCGAAAGCGATTCCGGGAAGGTGAAGGCTGCCGACGTGCAGGTTCTCAGCGGCAACCCGACCGACGCGGAGATCGCGGCTCTGGTCGCGGCGCTGAGCGCTTTGGCCTCGAAGGCCGAGACCGAGAGCCTCAAGCCCCGAAACCTCTGGGCCGAGCCGATTGACATGCTGCGCTACAGCCCGCACAGCTGGCAGCGAGTCACGTTGTTCGAGCGCGCGAAGCTGGCGCGTCCACAGGGCACGTTCTAGGCAGCCGTCACAGGCCCCGTGACCGCATTTGTACTCGCGTCCGCGTCCCCCGCGCGCGAACGGATCCTGGAGCAGGCCGGTCTCAACCCGGTCGTCATCGTGTCGCACGTCGACGAACATCTCGTCATGGCGACGCAGCCTTCGGGTACCACGCCAACGCGCGCCGTAGAGGTTCTGGCCTGCGCCAAAGCTTTTGACGTCGCGACGACATTGGCCGGGGCGGTGGCCGCCGATGCGGTGGTGCTGGGCTGTGACTCGATGCTCTTCCTCGACGGCACGTTGCAGGGCAAGCCGGGCACCATCGAGGAAGCTCGCCGCCGCTGGGGACTGATGGCCGGACGCTCCGCCGAGCTGCTGACCGGACACTGCCTGGTGCGGGTCATCGACGGTAAACCCGTCGCACGTGTCAGTGAAACGCGATCGACCACAGTGCGTTTCGGCACGCCATCGGCAGAAGATCTCGAGGCCTACCTGGCCACCGGCGAGCCGCTTCAGGTAGCGGGCGCATTCACACTCGACGGCTTGGGCAGCTGGTTCGTCGAAGGCATCGACGGCGATCCATCGAATGTGATCGGCGTCAGCGTTCCGCTGCTGGGGCGGCTGCTGGACAAGCTTGGCGTACCCGCCTCGTCATTGTGGGTCGGTCACGTTAAGCACGTGCCACCAAAGCCCTTTCACCCGGACACGCCCACGGTTGCCCCACTGCCGCCTCGCATGGTGCCGCTCGTCGACTCGCTCGCGATGATCGGGCCAACCCAACAGCAGGAATTCAAGGACGTCCACGGCAACCCGATTCCCCACATGCCGTCGGTGAACACCAGCTTCCAAACCGCTTGCAGCGATGATTCGTTCGACCTCGGTGTGCACACCAACCGCGGCGCCTGCCTATGGACCGGCGACTATCTGAACACCGGCGACGGCATCCAGCTGATAGCCGTAGACCCCGCCAGGCCCTCGGTCGCACTGGGCGGGCGCTCAAAACCCCTTGTGCTGCCCTCGAATGCACAGGACGGCGCCCGGCTGCTGCCCACCGGATCGGCGGAGTTGGCGCACCGCTCGCTCTTGTTCGCCTCGTGCATTCCGTCGCCGGGATGCAGCACCTTCGTGTCGGCCGACACCACCGTGTACGACGTGAGCGAGTCGGGTAAGTCGTCATACCGGCCGATGGGAGTCATGGTCGGCATCTCGCAACCGAGCGGGGTCTCGGTACCCGGTCGCCGCATGCTGGTGGCGGGCAATGTCGGAACCGGGCCCTGGGCGCCACGATTCGCCTGGCTCACGCCGCCCATCGACGATCCGGCGTTCCTGGACTCGTCCGCCTGGGAGAAGATCGGTCAGATCACCGGTGGCGGGGATCGCGAAAATCAGCTGTTCGCCCTGCCCGCAGGCGGTTTCGGACTGCTGGATTCCAATGGCTCCGGCGACGCACACATCGGGCTCAAGCTGTTCCGGACCCCGCAGGAGCTGGTCAGCGAGCCCATGACGGTGCTGATCCGCAACGATCCGTCCGATCCGCGGCCGGATGACCCGTTCATCTCCCGGGATCCGCACAAGCTGCTGCAGCCGTACGGACCCCAGGTCGTTAGTGTCACCATGAACGCCGACGGCACCCAGACGCTGTATTTCCTGGTGAGCCAATGGGTTACCGATCCGACGCGGGCTTACCGAACCATCCTGTATTCCATCGTCCTGACACCCCAGTACCTCAGCATCTAGCCCTCGCCGAACAGCTCTGGACGCTCGGCGGCCTGGCGCCAGTCCTGCGGCGTGCCCAACAGCGCGAACGCACTGCGCAACATCGCGGCGCGCACCGCACGCCTGCCATCACCGGGCGTGGATAGATATCGATAGCAACCCGCCTGCATGCTGGCGAGCAGCACACCCAAGGTCTCCGCAGTGGGCGCGGGCCTGCCGCTCGCGATCAGCGCCTGCTGTATGACTTCGATGAGCCGGCTCTCGTAGGTGGCCCGTAGCAGGCGAGCGGGCGACGAAGGATCGTGTTGTTCGATATGGAAAACAAGCCATGAATCACGGCCGCGTTCGGCCGTATCGAGATACACGTCCAGGCCCGCGCTGAGCTGTTCCATCAGGGCGCCTCCGGCATTCACCACCGGCGCCCACTGCGCCAGCATCTGCTGCTGACTCTCCGTCACCAACGCCGTAATCACCTCTGCCACACCGTCGAAGAACGTATAGAAGGTGGGTTTCGATAGCTCGGCACGCTCGGCGATCCGCGCGACCGTGGTGCCCCGGTAGCCGTGCTCGGCATAGACCGCACCAGCGGCGACCAGGATACGAGCGCGCGTCGCCGCACGCTGCTCGTCGGTCTGGGGCGGGCGCCCCCTGGACCTCCGGGGATTGACAGACATCGCGCCGCAGCCTACCTTTTCATTTAATTTGACGTCAGCGTTAAACAATTATGTCACGGAGGCCCGCCCGGCATGACCGACATCCACATTCCGACCCCGAATGGCGAGATCAGCGCCATCCTGGAGACACCTGACGGCGACGGACCCTGGCCGTCGATCATCGTGGTCCACGACATCAACGGCTCGACTCCCGACCTGCGCCGCATCACCAAGAATGTCGCCTCGAACGGCTACGTGGCGCTGGCACCCGATCTGTACTCACGTGGCCGGATCCGCTGCATCACCAGGGTCTTGACCAATCTCGCCACTCGTCGCGGGCGGGCCGTCGAGGAGGTGCTGGCCGCCCGTGACTACGCTCAAACATTGCCTTACACCACCACTTCAGTGGGGGTGGCCGGCTTCTGTATGGGCGGCGGATTCGCGATGATCACCGCGACCAAGGGATTCGACGCCGCCGCACCCTTCTACGGTGCGATGCCCGGCCCCTATGGAGACCACTTCGAGGGATCGTGCCCCATCGTCGCGAGCCTGGGCACGCGAGACCCATTCGTGGTCCGGGGTGAGCCCCGGTTGCGCAAGGCGCTGGACGCCCACGGCATCGAGCACGACATCAAGAAATACGACGCGGGCCACAGCTTCGCCAACCAACTGCCCATGCAACCGCTGATGCGGATCGCCGGATTCGGGTACTCCCCCGAAGCCGAAGCAGATGCCTGGCAACGGGTCTACGCCTTCTTTGCTCAACACCTTCGCGATGACGACCGGCTGCAGGAGGCCCGATGACGACGACACTCGACCGAATTCGCGAGCTGATCCGGCCCGACGCGCTCGACGGTGGCGCACACTCATCGGCCGGATACCTGGATCTGCTCCCGCCGCCTTCGGACCAGCCCCAGCGTGGCGCACAGCGCGCCATGAACAATCCCGTCGTCGCCGCGGTCTACGAAGGGCCCTGGCGCTGGGGGCAGACGGTGCTCTACACCGGCATCACTCCGGCCGCCGAACGACGCCGCGCGGCAGAGTCTCTGCGACTCAACGGGGCCCACCAACTACTCGATGTCGCCTGCGGGCCCGGGAACTTCACCAGGTATCTGGGACAGCACCTGGACTCCGACGCACTGGCGGTCGGGCTGGACTTCTCCGAGCCCATGCTGCGGCGCGCGATCCGGACAAATACCGCCGACGGTGTCGGCTACCTGCGTGCGGACGCGCGCACTCTGCCGTTCGATGACGCAAGCTTTGATGCGGTGTGCTGTTTTGCCGCAATGTATTTGGTGCCCGAACCGTTCAAGGTTCTCGACGAGATGGTTCGCGTGTTGACTCCGGGCGGGCGCATCGCGGTAATGACCAGCTGCACACGCGGCCCCGCGCTACTCCGGTCGGCATCCGTGAAACTGGCGGCCCTCGGCGGCCTGCACGGATTCGACCGGTCCGACATCACGTCGGCACTGCGGCACGCGGGATTTCAGGACATCGAACAGGAAGTCCGGGGCTTATCGCAATTCGTGAGTGCGACAAAGAGTTAGACGAAGGCGCTCAGCAGCAGCACCATCGCGAATCCGACGACCGAAATCACCGTTTCCATCACCGACCACGATTTCAGAGTCTGCCCCACCGTCATCCCGAAATACTCTTTCACCAACCAGAATCCGGCGTCGTTCACGTGGGAGAAGAACAGCGATCCCGCACCTATCGCAAGCACCAACAGCGCCACGTGTGCGGTAGACATGTCCGCCGCAAGCGGAGAGACAATGCCGGCGGCGGTGATGGTCGCTACCGTGGCGGACCCGGTCGCCAACCGAATGAGCACTGCGATAAGCCATCCCAGCACGAGGGCGGGAATCTGCCATTTCTCTGACCAGGTGCTCACGGCATCCCCGACGCCCACATCGATCAGGGTCTGCTTGAACCCACCTCCGGCACCGACGATGAAGACGATTCCCGCAATGGGGCCGAGTGACTTCTCGATGACTCCCGAGACACTCATGCGGTCGAGCCCCGAAGCCCTTCCCAAGGTCACCATGGCCACCAGGGTTGCCGCCAACAGCGCCACCAGTGGCGTGCCGACGGTATCGAAAATCCTCTGCACCAACGATTTCGGATTATCGATCACCACATCGGAGAGTGCCTTCGCCAACATCAGCGTCACCGGAAGCAAGATGGTAACCACCACCGCGAGGACACTCGGGGCGGGCCCCTTGCGTTCGACCTCGGGCGCCGTCGCGGTGGGAATGGCCAGGGGCCCCACCCAGCGTTCCGCGACCCGCGCATAGAGAGGCCCCGCGACAATCAGGGTGGGCACCGCCGCCACGAGACCAAACGCCAGGGTGACACCCAAATCCGCCTTCAGCGCGTCCACCGCTACCAACGGACCCGGATGTGGCGGGACCAGTCCGTGCAATACAGACAGGCCCGCCAGCGCGGGAATGCCCACACGTAGCAGCGGCACATTTCCCCGGCGTGCCACCAAGAGCACGATCGGAATCAGCAGCACCACACCCACTTCGAAGAACAGAGGCAGCCCCAGCACTGCGGCGATCAGCGCCACCGCCCACGGCAGCATGCGCGGACTGGACCTAGCGAGCACGGCATCGGCGACGATATTGGCACCGCCGGAATCGGCGAGCAGGCGACCCAGCATCGCCCCCAATCCGATGAGTAGTCCCACACCGGCGATGGTCGAGCCGAACCCTGTGACAAAGGATCCCAGCAGTTTGTCGAACGGAACACTCGCGACGGCGGCGAGAGTCCCTGACCCCAGCAGCAGCGCCAGGAACGGATGCAGCTTAAGCCGGGTGATCAGCAGGATGATCACGCCGATGCTCAGCACCACCGCGGTAAGCAGCCGAACGTCGCTCGTGGTGTGCGGGATCTTTGCCGGCTCGGCCAGCAGAAGCAGGTTCGCGCTCATGCGCCGAGCTGCCTCAGTGCTCCCGCTACCAGTTCCTCCGGCCCGATGCCCACATTCAGCTCGACACCCTTCTCGTCGGGTTGTAATGGTTCGAGAATCTCGAACTGCGAGTCCAACAACGATGTCGGCATGAAATGTCCTGCGCGATGCGCCATTCGGTCACCGATGAGCGCCCTGTCGCCGGACAGGTGCACGAAAAACGCATCCGGGTATCCCGCACGGAGAACGTCGCGGTAACGGCGTTTGAGCGCAGAGCAGGTCACCACGCCGCCGGACCCCTCCCGCCCGCGCTCGGACATCCATTCGGCGATCCGCTGCAGCCACGGCCATCGATCGGAGTCGTCCAGCGGAATGCCCGCCGACATCTTGGCGATGTTGGCTTCCGGATGGAAGTCATCCCCCTCCGCACAGGGCGCGCCCAGGCGCTGCGCCAAAGCCTGCGCCACGGTCGACTTGCCGACCCCTGCCACACCCATGACCACCACGACGGGCGGAGACGTTTCGGCCACTAGACCCCCTTGGGCGCCTTCTGATTCATGAAGCCGAACATATACCCCGCCACCCGGCGCATCTGAATCTCCTCGGCGCCCTCGGTGATCCGGTAGCGCCGGTGATGGCGGTAGATGTGTTCAAACGGCATATGCCGCGAGTACCCCATCCCGCCATGGACCTGCATGGCGCGATCAGCGGCCTCACAGCACAACCGGTTTGCGACGTAGTTGCACATCGAGACCTGTTCCGAGACCGAGAACGGACCATAGGTATCCATGGACCACGCCGTCTTGTGGATCAACGCGCGCAGCATCTCGCACTGAGTCTGCAGCTCGACGAGCGGGAACTGGATCGCTTGGTTCGATGCCAATGGTTTACCAAAGGGTTTGCGTTCCTTGGCATATTCGACAGATCGGTCTATGCAGTACTGGGCCGCACCCAGACTGGAAGCGGCTTGCCGGATCCGGTTCTCGTTGAAGAAGTGCTGTACCACCCCCAGCCCGCGTCCCTCTCCGCCGAAGATCGCCGAGTCGGGAACCCGTACCTCCGTCAGCGAGACACGGGCGTGATCGGTGGGCATGTTGAAGGTCCAGAGATACTCCTCGACCTTGAAGCCGGGTGCGTCCGCGGGCACCAGGAATGCGGTGATGCCGCGTCCATCACCGGGATCACCCGAGGTGCGGGCGAATATCAGGTCGGCATCAGCGATGTGCACACCGGTATTCCAGGTCTTCTCGCCATTGATTACCCAGTCCGAACCATCTTTTGTGGCCCGGGTTTCCATATGGGTGGCATCGGAGCCGTGCTCCGGCTCGGTGATACCGAACGCGAAAAACTTGGTGCCGCTGGCCAGTCCCTCCACCCATTCGGCCTTCTGCTCCGCCGAACCGTACTCCAGCATGAGCAGCAGCCCGACATTGTTGCCCACGATGGCGTGCTCGTTCTGCAGGTCACAGTGCAGTCCAAGGCCGCGCCGAGCCAGATGCTCGCGAATGACCGCCATCCCCAGGTTGGAGCCGTCCCGCCCGCCGAACTCCGCGGGGAACGGGTACCGAAGGTGACCCGCCGTATCGGCACGCAGACGTGCCTCACCGAGCAGTGCTTCCCACTGTCCGTTGGGCAGACCGCCACGCTCCCAATCGGTTCGGGAGTCTTCCCGTCGGTGATCGAAGAACCGGATGTTGTCATCGGCCTGCTCGAGCGGCACGATCTCACGGTCAATGAACTCGTCGAGCTCGGCGAGATAGTCGACGAGCTCGGGCGGCAGTTCGAAATTCATCTGGTTCCTTCCGGTACCTATGGATTTATCGATGGCTTCGTCAACATCAACAAGTCCCACTCGATCTCAGGTATCCGGCGACCGCTGGCGGCCATCACAATATCCCGCACGCTCCCGTCCAGATACGACTTCGCTTGCGCGGCAAGACCCACACCCCACCACAAGGTGCCGAGGACCTTCCACCACTGGAATCGGTCGACGTGAAATGTTCCACCGGCGTTCTCGTATGCGCGCACGAACACGTCACGGCCCCCGAACCCGCCGAACTCGCGCTCGTCCTCACCGAACCGCCACATCCGCAGGGCCGTCCAGGCCACATCCCGCATCGGATCCCCGAAACGCGTGGCGCCCTCCCAATCCAGCACGGCACGCAATCCGTCCTCGCCGACGATGACATTGCCGTTGCGAATATCCGTGTGTACCAGGCACCGCTGCGCCGGAGGACCGGGCATGTGCTCGGTCAACCAGGACAGGGTGCGCTGGAACACCGGCCGATCCGAAAGCAGCGCCGCCACCCCCTCGCGCATCTGTTCCAGCATGACGACTGCCGGTTCGGCCTCCGGGTCACCGGGTAGATCGGGCGGGGCCATCGCCGGGTCGATCCCGTGCAGTCGTCCCATGGCCGCACCGAGCTGGTCCGCCACCAGATCGGCGATTCCCGTGGATTGGACCAGGCGAAGCACCTTGCGCGGTACCGTCTCCCCCGCGATGCGCTCGGAGATCATGAAGGGCGAACCGAGATACGAGGATTCGGAACAGACACCGCGAACCCGGGGCACCGGAACGCCGTGGCTGCGCGCCAACTCACGGACCCCAGCCTCACTGCTCACCGGAACCTGCTGCACGACCGCGGGCACAATCGTCGCGACCAGTTCGAGGGTTTCACCCCCGGAAGTGGCGTCCAGCAGCACATTTCGCCGCCGCGCACCAGCGGATACGCCGACCACACCCGACACTTCAAACTTCTTGCCGAACTCGTCGTGCAGGTAGCGAGTCAGCCCGTCGCTCAGATCCGTCATTGCCCGATGCTCTTCGCCGGGGGGCCTCATCACTGCCCCTCCCAGGCGTCGTACCCAGGTTTGACGACCGCGAGCTCACCGCGTACCGCCTCGACCAGATCGGCCCATGAAGGGTCCCCGGTAGGCGGCGCCGCAGGCAAGGTCAGTTCTCGCTGCAGAATCCTGGCGATGTTGGCACCGACACGGGCGCGATGCACCGAAGATGAGGGCAGCTCGGACTGGAGGTCGTCGAGCAGTTCGGCGAGAGCACCCGCCAGTTCCGCTGCGGTCGGAATGAAGGGCACCATCCGTTTGTACCTTCTATGGTGCGTCCCACGGGGGAATAGCGAAGAAACTCCGAGGGTTGCTCCAGTTCATGGCGAGACCTTTGTCGATTCTGGATCTGGCGCGGGTGGCGCCGAACGAGACCGTGGCGGAGAGCTTCGCCGCGAGCGTCGAGATCGCGCGGCACGCCGAAGCGCTGGGATTTCACCGCGTCTGGTACGCCGAACACCACAACATGCGGTCCATCGCCTCGTCGGCGACGAGTGTCCTGATCGGACATGTCGCCACCCAGACGTCAACCATCCGACTGGGCGCGGGCGGCATCATGCTGCCCAACCACTCGCCGTTGCAGATCGCCGAACAGTTCGGAACGCTCGAGACCCTGCACCCGGGACGCATCGACCTCGGCCTCGGCCGGGCCCCCGGGACGGACCAAGTGACTCTGCGCGCGTTACGGCACTCTCCCGCGGACGCCGAGCACTTCCCGCAGGACGTCATCGAGCTGCAGGCGTATCTGGGCGAGCAGAGTCGGGTCCAGGGCGTGACCGCAACGCCGGGACGCGGCACGCATGTGCCGCTCTACATCCTCGGCTCATCGCTGTTCGGCGCGAAGCTGGCGGCGGTATTAGGCCTGCCCTATGGTTTCGCTTCGCATTTCGCGCCGCCGGCACTGCAGGATGCGGTCGCGCTCTACCGGCGAGAGTTCCAGCCTTCCGAGCAGTTGCAGGAACCGTATGTCATCGCGGGGGTCAATGTGATTGCCGCGGACGACGAAGCCACCGCGCGGGAGCAGCATCGCGCGGCATTGATCGAACGCGCCAAGCTTTTCCTGCATCGCGGCGGCGGCCCCCGCCTCACCGACGACGAGGCCCTCGCCGCTCTCGAGTCCCCTGCTGGACAACAGATTCAGGCGATGACGAAGTACTTCGCCGTCGGGACACCTGACCATGTGGGCGCATACCTGGATGACTTTGCGCAGCTGGCCGACGCCGACGAGCTCATCGTGGTGCCCAATGCGCCCGACCGGAAACTGCAGCTGAGGTCGCTGGGAATCGTGGCCGAGGTCAGTGGGCTGACACCGCCCGATTGAATTCACTTCTGTCACAGCTGTTTCAGGGTGCGGCTACGTGTCGGTGGGTGTCGTTAGTATTCGAACATGAGTTCGATTATGGTGTTGGAGGCGGCGGTTGATGCCCT
>NZ_MAEY01000006.1:0-151073 GCF_002013745.1 Mycobacterium sp. D16Q16 | reverse complement strand
GCGGGTGAGGACGCCGGGCTACTCGGAGTGGTCGGGGCCGACGACGAGCCGCCGGGCATCGACGGTGTCGAGGGGACATGCGCGAGTTGCAGCGCCTGTTGCGGGTTTCTGCGTTCCACTCGTGCGGGCTCGCGGCCGGGCTCATCTTCGTGGCCAGGCTCGTCGATCCCCGCGGGCGGGGCCAGCGCCGACAGCGCGAGCCCCAGCACAATCGGCAACCAGGCAGGCGCCGATAGCAGTACCCCCCAGAAGGTGAACCCGAAGGGGATGAAGAACGCCTCGTACGCGATGAAGAACAACAGCGGGAACCACGCGAAGAACGCGGCGATGGGGTTCCGCATGAAGTCTTCGATCATGTCCTGCAGCGTGCCCAGCGGATTAGTCATGAACCGCATGAGCTGATCGATCATGTTGTTGCTGTTATCCAGCGCGGTTCCGGATTCGAGAGCTTGCGGCTGCGCGGACATCGACATCATGTCCGCAGACATGCGAGACATTTCGCCGCCCGGCGCCATGATCATCGGCGAGGGCTGTGTCGGTGCCGTCGCGGCCAGAGCCGTGCTCGAGACACCTTGATACACGCTCATGGTAGTGGCGGCCTGGACCCACATCCGGATGTAGTCGGCCTCGTTCAGCGCGATCAGAATGGTGTTGATGCCAAAGAAGTTAGTGGCCATCAGCACACCGTGGATCAGGTGGTTGGCGGCCAGCTCGGCCAGCGTCGGCATGGCGGCCAGGGCCGTGGCGTAGCCGGCGGCGGCAGTCTCCTGCAGCATCGCATTGGTGGCGCTCATCGCGCTCTGCTGAGTCAGCCAGGCCAGGTAGGGGGTGTGGCTGGCGACATACTGGGCGGCGCTGGGCCCCTGCCATGATCCGGCGCTCGTGGCGGCGAGCAGCTGCGTCAACTCCGTTGCCGCAGCGGTGTATTGCGCGGAGAGCGCCTGCCACTGAGCGGCAGCCGCCAACAATGCCCCCGGCCCGGGCCCGGCGCTCAACAGCGCCGAATGCACCTCGGGGGGTGAAGCCATCCAAATAGGAGCCGACACCGGAACTAGCCTCGCGCGATCATGTACGTGACGGCGGCCTGCACATCACCGGTGGTGTAACTGGCCGCGGACTCCGAGACGCCCAGCCCGGCCCGGCCCAGTTCCTCGACCGCCTGCACGGCCACACCGGTGTGCTCCAGCCCCCGGGCGCTGAAGCCTGCCGCGGTTTCCAGTGACACCGGGTCGGCGGCGGGCGGGACCACGGCACCGATCACGGGAGCGGCCGCGGCATGAGCGGCCGCCAACCGTGCGGTCAGTGCCTCCACGGCCGCACTCGTGGCGAGCAGACCTTCCGGAACGACGTTCAGATTCATCGTGGGCATTCCCTTCCTTGAGCAGCACGCTTATTGACGAGCGAATACACGGTCGGGCCGCATTCGGGCAGACCACTGCCGGTAAGCACCGGACACGGCACGTGGCTTGAAGTAGCTGTACTGATCAATGGTGATCATCCAACCTCGCCAATCAGCGACCGCATGAGGCGAAGTTAGCATCACCTAATAGCGCTGTCGATAGTTCGCTTGAAATCAGTTCATGCCTCTTGAACTGTTTTAAATCAGGATTTGAAGGTTGCTGACCTTGGCCCTGCTCTCACCATCCGAACGCGAAGCCAAGCGTGACCTGCGCTTATGTAGCTCTTTTTCAGAGAAGTCTGAACAGTGTGCCGACGGGATGAATCCCGAACACTCTCATGCAATTGTGGCGCAGGTCACCAGCAACGCCAGATTGGCCGGACCCGCATGGTCAACGTTCGTCGACAGCGCGGTCCGACAACGCCGTGAGAACCCTCCGCGCGCGTCCGGTCATCTCGTCGGCGGAACGCTCGGGGTGGTGCCGCCACCACTGCACCAACGCCGAGACCATGTTCTCCCACACGAGCGTCGCTGCCGAGAGGTCGTCGTCATCGCTGAGTCCCACGGCCCCAAGCGTTCTGGTCACTGCTGCGGCGGCTTGCTCACGCAGAACGGTCCGTTGCCGCCGAGCGGCGTCCCGGGCCCGCCCGCTCGGCACCGTCCTGTCGTAGAGGACCGGCCAGTCGCTGCGCCGATTCTCGAGCGTGGTGAAGATTGCCGTCAGCACCGCCTCCGCGACCTCCGGACGTGCCGGCGATCCTGCTAACGCATCGCCGATCGCGGTGGCCAGTCGCTCCCCAGCACCTTCGACACACGCAACATAGAGATCCTCTTTAGACCCGAAGTAGGCCAGCACAAGAGCCTTGGACACCCCGGCGCGCGCAGCGATCCCGTTCATGCTCGACGCGGCGAAGGTCGATTCTCCGAACTCCACGGCGGCCGCGGTCAAGATCCACTGCTCCCGTTCCTGACGAGGCATTCCCTTGCTGCCGGTCCGGAGGGGTTGCATGCGTATGACGGTAGCCGAGCGCGCACACGCCCTGCGCTCACGCCACGCACATCGACGGGCTCGTCGACTCACCCCACACGGATCACAGAATTGCGGCGGCGATGATCAGACCCACGGCCACATACGCCGCAGCGACAACGAGGGTCGCGGGTGCAAATCTTTTGTGCGCCAGCAGATCTCCAACATCAAGACCCACCACCCACTCGATCAGCCTGATGCAGATCGTCTGAGCGGCGATGCCGATAAGCCCAAACACCAGGGTGCGTAACAGCCCTTCGGCGATGTTGCCCGACGCGGTGTAGATGGCGAGCACGATCACAAACGCCTGCGAGAGGAGTCCCGCCGCGGTGATCATGGCGGCATTGGGCAGGCCCACACGGACCATCTGCCGCAGCGGACCGGGAGTTGTCCAGTCCAGCACAAAGAATCCAATCACCATCAGCGCGAAACCGACTGCCGCGTAGAGCCATATTGCCGCCGCCCCGTGCGCGACGATCGACCAGTACCCTGTTGCGTTCACGGTTACGATCCCCATTTCTCTGCTATTCGGTGTCCCTATTGAGGTGGAATCCGGTGCGGAATGAACGCGGCGCCGTCGTCGGTGATCAGGCCTGCCGTCTCCCGGATCCCCAGCCCCGCCGATTCGTCGCCGACAATCCAGGCACCGAGAACGGGCCTCATACCGTCGAACTCAGGCAGCGGGTCGAGCAGCTGGTAGACGTAGCCTTCTTCACCGTAGACACCGCCGGTGGCCGTCTCATAGCCCGCACCCACCACGGTGATATTGGCTCCTTCGCGACCCAGTTTCGGCTTACGGACATACTCGGTCAGCTCATGAGGATTGTCGAGATAGGCCGGCAGCAGATTGGGATGACCGGGGTACATCTCCCACAGAATCGCCAGGATCGCCTTGTTGCTCAAGAGCGTTTTCCACAACGGTTCGATCCACAGAGTCTCGGGCAGTAGGTCCAGGGCGTGGTGGCCGAAGTCGTCGTCGAGGATCCACTCCCACGGATACAACTTGAAGATCGACTCGATCGGCGCCTCTTCAAGATCCACGAGACGATTGAGATCGTGATCCCAGCCGATATCCTCGATCGGCAGGCCCACCGTGTTGATCCCGGCCTCGGCCGCGCACTCCTGCAGATACGCCAGAGTCACGTTGTCCTCACCGGTCTGGTCGGCCGATGACCATGTGAAATGTGTTTCCGTACCGGCAAGTTGCTTGCTGATCTGCGTCCAGCGCGCCACCAGCTGTTCATGCAGGGAGTTCCACTGATCGTCCTCGGGGAACACGTCCGTTTTCCAGTGCCACTGCAGGATCGAGGCCTCCAGTAGCGAGGTGGGGGTATCGGCGTTGTACTCGAGCAGGACCGGTGGCCGCCGTCCGTCATATCGGAGGTCGAAGCGCCCGTACAGATGTGGATCTTTTCTGCGCCAAGACTTTTCGATGTGCTCCCAGGTCCACTCCGGTAGCCCGAAGTCTCGGTAGCGCCCGGTGAGGACCACATGCTCGACTGCGTCCAGGCACATGGAGTGCAGCACTTCCACGGTGGCTTCTAGGGAAAGCACCTCGTCCATGTCGAAGACATAGTGGACCGACTCGTCCCAATAGGGACGATCGCTACCATCCGCCGACCGCGCGGGCGTGCCGTAACACATTCCCTGGGAAGCAACGGTCTCTTCCCAACCGGGGCGAGGCCGCGCGTGCTCACGCCGCATCAGCTCCCCGAACTTCCCGAGCTGCTGGACCCGAAGCCACCTCGCGATACCGATGGAGACCGTGAAACACTGCCAGAGCCATCGGATTTGGTCAGAGTGGTACCGGAGCTGGTCTTGGCCCGCGTGCCCCTGGGCAGTTCAAGATTGCCGCCGGATGCGATGGTCCCTATGCCTTGATTCCGTCCGCCGTAGTAATACCGATAGGGCGATCCGGCGTAGATGAAGACGCCGCCGCCCGAGGAAGACGCCGTGCCACGCTCGCAGTACTCCTCCGGCGCGACGACATTGGAACCGTCCTGGACGCAGGTCGCCTCGATCTCGTCGTCTCGATCGATCACCGCGTAGCCCACGGCCACGACCGCCGCGATACCCGCGACCACGACGGAGCCCATCAGAACGTGATTGCGGGTCCGACGCCGTTCCTCTGCCTTCT
This sequence comes from Mycobacterium sp. D16Q16, assembly GCF_002013745.1. Taxonomy (NCBI): domain Bacteria; kingdom Bacillati; phylum Actinomycetota; class Actinomycetes; order Mycobacteriales; family Mycobacteriaceae; genus Mycobacterium; species Mycobacterium sp. D16Q16. The sequence goes on along the minus strand of NZ_MAEY01000006.1, from coordinate 146,510 downwards.
GGGCCTGGACCTCCGCGAGCCGGCGCTCGGCCTCGCGGGTCCGGCGCGCTTTGTCGCGGGCCCGCGACTCGGCGACGGTAGGGGGCCGCGGCGTGGTAATACCTGGCTCTTGCCACCGCACGGAACCCCGGCCTCGCGGCGTCTCAGGCCGGTCGGCATCCTCGTCGCCTATGGACGATTCGGGCATCGCTTCCCCCTCGTTGCCCGAATCATAGAAAACGCTCCGCCTGCTTGGTGCGGTGGGCACGTGCGCCTGATACTGCGGCAACAACGCAAAAGACCGGAAACCCAGCGGGTCTCCGGCCTTCTATCGTTGGGCTTCCGGCCCACACAGCTTGTGGGCGAAGGGGGACTTGAACCCCCACGTCCCGAAGGACACTGGCACCTGAAGCCAGCGCGTCTGCCATTCCGCCACTCGCCCCAACGACCGCGAGAGCCTATCACGCTCCGTGCCCCCTCTTTGAACCGAGAACGCCCAGCGAAAGCCCGCGCACGCACGCTAATCGTCACATACGGCGAGCGTAGAAGGCCTCTTGGTGCCAAGACGATGTCGTCTCGTAATAGAGGAGTGGGTGCTGACGATCATCAAACCGATACCATCTACTCGAGATCCGCTCGTGGCGGTGCGCTGTGTCATGCGCTCAGACCTGCCACACGATCGCCGAAAGGAGGAGGCATGGGAATTGTCCAGCGCTTCGAGCGCAAGCTTGAAGACGTGGTCGGCGATGCCTTCGCCCGCGTATTCGGCGGTAGCATCGTCCCTCAGGAAGTGCAGGCCTCACTGCGTCGCGAGGCCGCCGACGGAGTCAGGTCAGCGGGCCAGGGGCGGCTGCTGGCTCCCAATGAGTACTTCGTTCTCCTCAGCACCGGAGATCACGAGAAAGCGGCCGATGACCGCGATCTCGACCCAGACACGTTCGCCGAACACCTGCGCGAATATATTCGCGATCAGGGGTGGCAAACGTATGGTGAAGTTGTTGTCCGATTCGAACAATCACCGAACTTGCACACCGGCCAGTTTCGTACCCGCGGTGTGGTCAATCCCGATACCAAGCGGGACCGTACGCACGGCGCCGTGACGACTGCCCCTTCGACCCCGGATTCACAACCAGGAGCATCCATGACTGACAACCCAGGTCCCCAGCAGGGACGCCCCGGCGAAGAGTACGGCCGAGAGGACGACCGGTACGGGCGTCCCGATCAGGATCCGCGCGGTCAGCAGCCCCCACAGGGCGACCAGGGTTACCCACCGCGCCAGGGCGGTTACGAGGGCGGCGGCTACGGACAGGGCCAGCAGTACGGTCAGGACTACGGCCGCCCGCCGGCCGGCTACGAGCAGGGTGGCTACCCGCCGCGCCCGCCGCAGCAGGGTGGATATGAGCAAGGTGGCCGCGGTGGCTATGACCAGGGCGGGTACGGAACCCCGCCTCAAGCACCGCAAGGCGGCGGGGAGTACGGCCGCCCGCCGGCGCCTCCACAACAAGGTGGCTACCCAGCGCCGCCACAGCAGGGCGGATACGGCGAGCCTCCTCGCCCCAACTACGGCGAGTACGAGCAGGGCGGCGGGTACAACGCACCTCAGGGTCCCCCTCCGGGCCAGGACTACGGCCGTCCCCCCGCGTACCCCCAGCAGGGTGGCTACGGTGCCCCGCCGCAACAGGGCGGATACGGATCACCCCAGGGTGGTTACGGGGAGCCCGAATACGGCGACTACGAACACGGCGGCTACCAGAGCAGCCCCGACTACGGCGCACCCACCGGAGGTGGCGCCGGAGCTGGACGCACCACCATCACGTTGCAGCTGGACGACGGCAGCGGCCGTACCTACCAGCTGCGTGAGGGCACCAATGTGATCGGCCGCGGTCAGGACGCCCAGTTCCGGCTGCCGGACACCGGCGTCTCGCGTCGTCACCTCGAGGTGCGCTTCGACGGGCACGCCGCACTGCTGTCGGATCTCAACTCGACCAACGGCACCACCGTCAACAACGCCCCGGTCACCGAGTGGCAGTTGGCCGACGGCGACATCATCCGGCTGGGCCACTCCGAGATCATCGTTCGGGTGCAGTAGGACCGCATCGGCAACACCGCGTTCGACACAGGCTGCACGTATCGGGCCCCGCCCGGTAACACAGCCAAGTATCGTTGCCCTGCCGAATATGTCCGGTCTCCGGACACCCTCGCCGAGGCGCGATGGACCAGCGAGAGGAACGACAACCGGATGCAGGGACTGGTGCTCCAGCTCACCCGCGGTGGGTTCCTGTTGCTGCTGTGGGTGTTCATCTGGTCGGTACTGCGCATCCTGCGGACGGATATCTACGCCCCGACCGGTCAGCTGATGGCCAATCGCGGTCTCAACCTGCGCGCCATTCGTCCCGCGAAGGCGGGCCGGCGGCAGATGCAGTACCTCCTGGTGACCGAGGGCGCCCTGGCTGGCACACGGATCACACTCGGCACACAGCCCATTTTGATTGGTCGCGCCGACGACTCCACATTGGTCCTGACCGACGATTACTCGTCGACGCGGCACGCGCGGCTATCGCCACGCGGGTCGGATTGGTACGTCGAGGATCTAGGATCGACCAACGGCACATATCTGGATAGGGAGAAGGTGACGACGGCACTGCGGGTTCCCCAGGGGACGCCGGTACGTATCGGTAAGACAGTGATCGAGCTGCGCTCGTGACACTGGTACTTCGCTACGCCGCGCGTAGCGACCGCGGACTTGTGCGGTCGAACAACGAGGACTCGGTCTATGCCGGAGCCCGTCTACTGGCATTGGCCGACGGTATGGGTGGTCATGCCGCCGGTGAGGTTGCCTCTCAGCTGGTCATCGCCGCATTGGCACCGCTCGACGACGACGAACCCGGTGGCGACCTGCTGGACACGCTGGCCGACGCGGTGCACTCGGGTAACGGGGCGATCGCCGATCATGTGCGCGCCGAGCCGGAACTGGACGGAATGGGCACCACCCTGACGGCCTTCCTGTTCGCCGGAAAGCGGCTGGGCATGGTGCACATCGGTGATTCGCGCGCCTATCTCATGCGCGACGGCGAACTGGCCCAGATCTCCAAGGACGACACCTTCGTCCAGACTCTTGTCGACGAGGGGCGCATTACCCCGGAGCAGGCACACAACCATCCGCAGCGCTCGCTGATCATGCGCGCGCTCACCGGTGCGCCCGTCGAACCGACGCTCATCATGCGTGAGGCGCAAGCGGGAGATAGGTACCTGCTCTGTTCGGACGGGCTCTCCGATCCGGTGAGTCACGAAACCATCGCCGAGGCATTGGAGATCGCCGATGTCTCCGCCGCCGCAGACCGGCTCATCGAGCTGGCGCTGCGCAGCGGCGGACCCGATAACGTCACCGTGGTCGTCGCCGATGTCGTGGAGCTGGACTACGGACAGACCCGGCCGATCGTGGCAGGGGCGATATCCGCCGATGCCGACACCGATACCCCGCCGCCGAACACGGCGGCCGGACGCGCCGCCGCGATTCAACGGGCCCTCAAGGAGCCTGAGCCGGCCGAAGACGAATCCGATTCCGACACAACAGATTCCGACCCCGCTAAGCCTAAGAAGCGCACGCTGCGCTGGTTGATCGCGGCGGTGCTCGTGGTCTTGATCGCGCTCGCCGGGCTGGCGATCGGCCGCCGCGTGGTGCTGAACAACTATTACGTGAGTGCCCACGAGGGCAACGTTTCCATCATGCAGGGCGTCCAGGGCTCACTCCTCGGTTATCCACTGCAGCGGCCCGACCTCGTCGGTTGCCTCGATAGCCGTGGGGACATGTCGCTGGTGAGCTACGGCGAACCCGCATCCGGCTTGTCCTGCAAGTACTTCAAGGTGTCAGACCTGCGGCCGTCCGAGCGTCAGCAGGTCGAGGCCGGCCTCCCCGGCGGCACCCTCGACGAGGCCATCGGCCAGTTGCGCCAGCTCACCAAGAACGCGCTGCCCCCGTGCCCGCCGCCCGCTCCCAAGACACCACCGCCCGCGCCGGCTACGGCCGGACGCACCCCCTCCAGCACATCGGGTTCCGCCACCACCACAACGACCACCACGCGGCCCTCCCCTACGCCTACGCCCGCCACAAGCCCCGGCGCGAGCACCACGCCGACCACAACATCCACTCCCGCGCCGGCGCCGTTGCCGGCGCCACCACAAGAGCCGGGCGTTACCTGCCGGACCGTGTCATGACGACGGCGCCCCAAACCGCTGTTGTGCCCAATGTGCCGCCCGCGCAGCCGACACGACGCAGTGCGGAGTTGGGGCTCCTCGGCTTCGCCGCCGCGATCACCACCGTCGCCCTGATCCTCGTCGAGGCCAATCTCGAACGCGGTCTTTCATTGGACCTCCTGAAATACGGCCTCGCGTATCTCGTTCTCTTTACGTTGGCGCACCTCGGAATTCGTCGCTACGCCCCCTACGCCGATCCGCTGCTATTGCCCTGCGTCGCGCTGCTCAACGGCCTCGGACTGGTGATGATCCATCGCCTGGACCTGGCGAAGGCGGCCGCTGGTGACGGCACCGAGACTCTGGAAGCCAACGCGCAGGTGCTGTGGACTCTGGTGGGTGTCGCGGCGCTTGTCGGTGTGCTTGCGGCCGTCAAGGACCACCGCATGCTCGCGCGCTACGGGTATACCTTTGGGATCGTCGGCATCGTCTTGCTGGCCATCCCGGCGCTACTGCCATCCTCGGCCTCGGAGAGAAACGGCGCCAAGATCTGGATCGAGTTGCCGTTCTTATCGATTCAGCCCGCGGAGGCCGCCAAGATCCTGTTGCTGGTGTTCTTCGCCGCCTTCCTGATGACCAAACGCGACCTGTTCCGCACCGCCGGCCGCAGCTACTGGGGCGTGGAGTCGCCGCGGGCCCGGGACCTCGGCCCGCTGCTGGCCGTATGGGCAATCTCGGTGGGAGTCATGGTCTTTGAGAAGGACCTGGGCACCTCGCTACTGCTCTACACGTCGTTCCTGACGGTGCTGTACATCGCCACGGCACGGATCAGCTGGGTACTGATCGGGCTCGGTCTCTTCGTCGTCGGTGCGTTTCTGGCGTACTTCCTGTTTGCGCATGTGCGCGTGCGCGTCGAGACCTGGCTCGATCCCTTCGCCGACGCGGACGGCAACGGGTACCAGATGATGCAGTCGCTATTCAGCTTCGCCACCGGAGGCATCTTCGGCACCGGCCTCGGAAACGGTCAACCGGGCACGGTTCCCGCCGCCTCAACCGATTTCATCATCGCCGCCATCGGTGAGGAACTCGGACTGGTCGGCCTGGCCGGAGTGCTGCTGGTGTTCACCATCCTGATCGTCCGTGGCTTCCGCACCGCGCTGGCGGTGCGGGACAGCTTCGGCAAGCTGCTCGCCTCCGGCCTGTCGGCGGCATTGGCGCTGCAACTGTTCATCGTCGTCGGTGGCGTCACCAAACTGATTCCGCTGACCGGACTCACCACGCCCTGGATCTCCTACGGTGGGTCGTCACTGGTGTCCAACTATGTGCTGCTAGCCATCCTGCTGCGCATCTCGCACATCGCCCGCCGGCCGCTCACCACCACCTCCGCACCCAACGCCGCCCCCATCGCGGAGGCCCGCACCGAGCTGATCGATCGCGTATGAACACATCGATCCGCAGGGTGTCTCTCGTCGTCATGGGATTGGTCGTGCTGCTACTCGCCAATGCCACCCTCACCCAGGTGTTCACAGCGCCTGGCCTGCGCGCAGACCCTCGCAATCAGCGGGTGCTGCTCGACGAGTACTCGCGCCAGCGGGGGCAGATCTCAGCGAGCGGGCAGTTGCTCGCCTCCTCGGTGGCGACCGACAGCCGCTTCCGGTTCCTGCGGCAATACGCGGATCCGTTGGTGTACGCACCCATCACCGGCTTCTATTCGCTCAACTACTCGAGCGCCGGGCTGGAGCGTGCCGAGGACAGCGTGCTCAACGGATCCGATCCCAGGCTGTTCGGCCGGCGTCTCGCGGACTTCTTCACCGGCCGCGACCCGCGCGGCGGCAGCGTGGTCACCACGATCCGCCCCGACGTGCAACAGGCCGCCTACGACGCCATGCACCGTGGCTGCAAGAACGGCTGCCGCGGCTCGGTGGTGGCCCTTGAGCCCTCCACCGGAAAGATCCTGGCGATGGTGTCGACGCCCTCCTACGATCCCAATCTGCTGGCCAGTCAGGACTCCGCGCAGGAGAACGAGGCCTGGAAGCGACTGCAGGACGACCCCGCGCAACCGATGCTGAATCGCGCCATTTCACAGACGTACCCGCCCGGCTCGACCTTCAAGGTGATCACCACCGCCGCGGCGCTGGCAGATGGCAAGACGGTCAACACCGAGGTGACCGCGTCGCCGACCATCTTCCTGCCGGGGAGCAACGCAACCCTGGAGAACTACAACAGAACCTCCTGTGGCGGCGGCGACAACACCACACTCCAGGAGGCCTTCGCGCGCTCCTGCAATACCGCCTTCGCCAAACTCGGATCCGAGCAGCTCAAGCGGGACAAGCTGGTCAAGGCCGCGCAGGCGTTCGGTCTCGATCACGAGCTCGACGGCGTTCCACTCCAGGTGGCTACATCGACCGTCGGACCGATGTCCGACGACGCAGCCGTCGCGATGTCGAGCATCGGGCAAAAGGACGTCGCGGTGACCCCGCTACAGAACGCGATGGTTGCCGCGGCCGTCGCCAACAAGGGCGTGCTGATGCAGCCACACCTGGTCGATAGCCTTAAGGGCCCAGACCTGTCGAATCTGTCCACCACCAATCCGGATGACATCGGCCAAGCCGTGACACCCGCTATCGCGAACACATTGACCCAACTGATGATTCTCTCTGAACAGCGCACTGCGCAGACCGGTGCCATCCCCAGCGTGCAGATCGCATCCAAGACCGGCACCGCCGAGCACGGCACCGATCCGCGCAACACCCCGCCGCACGCGTGGTACATCGCCTTCGCGCCGGCGTCGAGCTCCACCGATCCTCAGGCCACGCCGGTCACCCCCCAGGTGGCCATCGCGGTTCTCGTCGAAGATGGCGGAGACCGCGCACTGGCGGCCACCGGCGGCTCGGTCGCCGCACCCATCGGGCGACAGGTCATCGCCGCAGCACTACAGGGAGCCTCATGACGGTACGTGTGGGAGAAACGCTTTCGGGTCGCTACAGGTTGCAGCGGCTCATCGCCACCGGCGGTATGGGCCAGGTGTGGGAGGGTACCGACAGCCGACTGGGCCGCAAGGTGGCCGTGAAGGTCCTCAAGGCCGAGTTCTCCTCGGACCCCGAGTTCATCGAGCGGTTCCGCGCCGAGGCACGCACCGTCGCCATGCTCAACCACCCCGGTATTGCCAGCGTGTACGACTACGGCGAAACCGATATGGACAGTGAGGGCCGCACCGCGTATCTGGTGATGGAACTGGTGCACGGCGAGCCACTGAACTCGGTGCTCAAGCGCACCGGGCGGCTGTCGCTGCGCCACTCGCTGGACATGCTGGAGCAGACCGGCCGCGCCCTGCAGGTCGCACACGCCGCGGGGCTGGTGCACCGTGACGTGAAACCGGGAAACATCCTGATCACGCCCACCGGGCAGGTGAAACTCACCGACTTCGGCATCGCCAAGGCCGTGGACGCCGCCCCGGTCACCCAGACCGGCATGGTGATGGGCACCGCCCAATACATCGCCCCCGAGCAGGCGCTGGGCCATGACGCCACCCCTGCCAGCGATGTCTACGCGCTGGGAGTCGTTGGTTACGAAGCGGTTTCGGGCAAGCGCCCGTTCTCCGGGGACGGCGCGCTGACGGTCGCGATGAAGCACATCAAGGAAACGCCGTCGCCACTGCCGGCCGACTTGCCACCGAACGTGCGTGAGCTCATCGAGATCACTCTCGTGAAGAACCCGCAGAACCGGTACACCAGTGGCGGGCCCTTCGCCGACGCGGTGGCCGCGGTGCGTGCGGGGCGTCGCCCACCCCGGCCCAATCAGGCACCCACCATCAGCCGGGCCACGCCGGCGGCCATCCCGCCCGCCACCCAGGTGCGGCCCGCCGTCGGGGCACCCAGCCGGGTCGCCCCGCCTACGTCCCGTACCCGGCAGCCCACGGGCTCACACCGGCCGCCGCCACCCCGGCGCGGTACGTTCTCGCCCGGCCAGAAGGCCCTGATGTGGGCGGCCGCGGTGCTGGGCATCTTCGCGATCATCATCGCGGCACTCATCCTGTTGCGAGCCAGCGAGAAGAAGACAGACATTCCGCTGCCCTCGGCAACAACCTCGAGCAGCGAGGCACCCTCAAGTCCAGGTTCAGCTTCGCCAGGAGCGCTTGCGCCAGCTAATATCGTGGCTCTGCTTCCGGTCAGCGAACCGGACCCGATCACTGGGACGAAATCACCGTAATGACCACTCCGCAGCACCTTTCGGACCGCTATGAGCTGGGGGAGATCCTCGGCTACGGAGGCATGTCCGAGGTTCACTTGGCGCGCGACCAGCGGTTGAACCGTGACGTCGCGATCAAGGTGCTGCGCGCCGACCTGGCCCGGGATCCCAGCTTCTATCTGCGTTTCCGCCGGGAGGCGCAGAACGCCGCCGCGCTGAACCACCCCGCGATCGTCGCGGTCTACGACACCGGTGAGGCCGAGACACCCACCGGGCCGCTGCCGTACATCGTCATGGAGTATGTCGACGGCATCACCCTGCGGGACATCGTCAAGGACGACGGCCCGATGCCGATCCGCCGGGCGATCGAAGTCATCGCCGACTCCTGCCAGGCGCTCAACTTCAGCCACCAGCACGGCATCATCCACCGCGACGTCAAGCCCGCCAACATCATGATCAGCAAGACCGGCGCGGTGAAGGTGATGGACTTCGGGATCGCGCGCGCGGTGTCGGACGCCGGTGTCAGCGTCACGCAGACCGCGGCGGTCATCGGGACGGCGCAGTATCTTTCGCCGGAGCAGGCGCGCGGCGAGACCGTGGACGCTCGCTCCGATGTCTACTCGCTGGGTTGCGTCCTATACGAATTGCTTACCGGCGAACCACCTTTCGTCGGCGATTCGCCCGTCGCGGTGGCCTACCAGCATGTACGTGAAGATCCGGTGGCGCCGTCCAAGCACAACCCGGAGATTCCGCCTGGCCTGGATTCCGTGGTGCTCAAAGCACTTTCGAAGAACCCCGATAACAGGTACCAGAACGCCGCCGAGATGCGCACCGACCTCATGCGGGTGTACCAGGGCGAGCAGCCAGAGGCGCCTAAGGTCCTGACCGACGCCGAGCGCAGCTCGATGCTCAACACCCCCACCAACACCAAGGCGTACCCGGCCTCCGGACCGCAAACCAACCCGCTTCCCAGTCATTACGCGGAACCGCGGCGCAATCCGCTGAGCCGCTGGCTGGTTGGCCTTGCGGCACTGGTGGTGCTCACCGTGGTGGTCACCTTCGCCATCATCTTGGGCAGTGGCCCGTCGCGCGATGTTCAGGTTCCGGATGTGACCGGCAGGTCCCAGTCCGACGCCGTGGCAGCGCTGCAAAACCTCGGTTTCAAGACCAAGATCCAGAAGAACACCAGCTCAAAGCTCGCTCCCGACAAGGTCATCGACACAGATCCCGCCAAGGGCTCGACCGTGACCGCAGGCTCCGAGGTGACCCTCAACGTGTCCATCGGACCGGAGAGCCAGCAGGTACCCGACTGCCACGGACTCAGCTTCGGCGACGCGGTGAAGAAGCTGCAGAGTGCCGGGTTCAAGGGCACCTTCACGCAAAGCGAGACCAAGTCGCTGCCCGAGGACAAGGGCCGGGTCATGGCCACCAACCCTCCGGCCGGGCAATACTCGGCGGTCACCAACAACATCACCATCGTTGTCGGCAAGGGCCCGGGGGAGAAGCCCGCGCCGGATCTGGTCGGGCAGAACATCGACGTCGCCCTCAAGAACCTGCCCACCTACGGCTTTACCGCGCCACCCACCGTGATCCCGGTTCCCAGTCCGGAATCGAAGGGTCAGATCTTGAGCACGAATCCGGCGGCCGGAACCATGTTCCCCGAGGATGGGGTCATCGAGATCCGGGTGTCTCAGGGCGGCCAATTCCGCATGCCGAACCTCGTCGGCAAGTTCTGGACCGATGCCGAGCCGATGCTGTACCAGGCCGGATGGCAAGGCGGGGGACTGAGCACCGAGGATGTGCCATCCGACGGCGGCAACAGGGCTCGCGTGGTCTCTCAGGATCCGCCGTCGGGTGCCGGTGTCGGATACAACGGACCGATCAAGCTGCGCTTCGGCGCGGGATAGACCGTCAGCCGCCGAGGGCGCTCACGCGTCCGCTGACCCCGTTCAGCGCCGAGGCGACCTCCGCCTCAAGCGAGCGCACCAGCGATTCATCAAGGGGCGCACCGCAATAGGTGAGCCAGTTGGCCAACATCCGGTGCCCACCTTCGGTGAGTATCGACTCCGGGTGGAACTGCACCCCGTGAATCGGATGTTCGGTGTGCATGACACCCATGATCACGCCGCTGGCGGTGCGGGCGATCACCCGAAGCCCCTCGGGCACGGTGTCGGGGAGAATTGTCAGCGAGTGATACCTAGTGGCCGTGAACGGGTTTGGCAGACCGCGCAGCACTCCGGCGTCTTCATGCTCGACCCTGCTCGTCTTGCCGTGCAACAACTCCGGTGCGCGGTCCACGGTGCCGCCGAACGCGACCCCGATCGCCTGGTGCCCCAGGCACACCCCGAGCAGCGGGGTGCCCGTCTTCGCGCAGGAATGCACCATCGCGATGGAAGCGCCCGCGCTCTCGGGTGTACCCGGGCCGGGGCTGACCAGTACGCCATCGAAGTCGGCGGCCACCGCATCGGTGTCGGCCAGGCGCGGGTCGTCGTTGCGCCACACTGTTGCGTCCACGCCGAGCTGACCCAGGTACTGGACCAGGTTGAACACGAAGCTGTCGTAGTTGTCGACGACCAGGATGCGCACAGGTCAAGGGTACGGACCCGCGCCAACGGATTCCCAGCCGGTTTACCCGGACAGGTACCGACGGATGTCTACCGGCCCTGCAACGGAGTCGCCCGGCCGGGACCCACCGCGTCCCGATACCCGGCCACCTCAAGATGATGGCCACGAGTCACCGTGTACCCCAGGCCAAATCGCGCAACGTATTGCCGATACAGCGTCACCAACGGAGCCGCGTCCAGGGCCGCCTGCATGGCATCGGCATCGCCGATGGCCGTGATCACGTAGGGCGGGCTGTAAGTGCGGCCGTGCAGCAGCAAGGTGTTGCCGACGCATCGCGGCACCGAGCTCGCGACCAGGCGCTGGTCATCCTGCATCTGGATCGCCTCGGCGCCCGCGCTCCACAAGGCGTTGAGCACACCCTCGACATCCTGCTGATGCACCACCAAGTCATCCGGCGACGCATCGCGGGGGAAGCGGCCATACGAGTCGCGCTTGGCATCGGTCAGCGTCACCACCAGACCGGGTCCGGTGACGGGCTGTACTCCCGCGGCGTCGGCCATCTCGCCGGTTTCGGCGAGTGCCGCCGCCACCTGGCTGTCGCCCCCTGCCGACTGTTCACGCGCGGCAGCCATCTCACTGGCCAGGCCGTCGCGGGCCGCACTGAGCCTGTCGACCGACTTCTGGGTCTCGCGCACCAGATCCACCAGTCGAGGCGACGGCGAGTCGCCCCGGCGGATCTCGTTGCCACCCGACACCGTGTGCGTAGCGGCCAGCAGGAAACCGGCAAGAGCACACACCAGGGGCACGCCAACCCGCCAGATGAGGGGTTTGCGCGGGGGCCCTGCCCCGCGTGCGGGGGCCTCATCGGGGCCTGAACCTCTTCGCGCGAGGGGCTCATCGGCGGTCACCAGAAGATTGTCGCAGCACCGCGCTGTAACCTGCGTAAGAACCCATAACGACTCCGGCCACGGCGATCCGTCGCCGCGCCGCCATATCCGAGATGCTTCCGAGGTAGTCGATGCCCAAGTCCAAGGTCCGTAAGAAGTCCGCGTTCAACGCGACCACTGTTAGCCGCACCCCGGTCAAGGTGAAGGCCGGTCCGTCGAGCGTCTGGTTCGTCGCGCTGTTCCTCACCCTCATGCTCATCGGCCTGGCCTGGCTGATGGTGTTCCAGCTCGCGGCCCAGCACATCACCTGGATGCTGGATCTGGGCCCGTGGAACTACGCCATCGCGTTTGCCTTCATGATCACCGGGCTGCTGCTGACCATGCGGTGGCGGTGACAAAAGACCCGGTCGATCCCATGTTGCCGTTGCCGGTTCGGTTAGCACCCGTTTCCATCGAGTCAACCCGGGAGACACCCAATCACAACGATGTGATTTATCCCCACTGTGGATAACGCCTGTGGATAACCCGACCGCTTCCCCCACCGAATGGGGCCCGAAACCCGCCGGCATCGCCGCCGCGGCGCTCGTTGGTGTCGCCTTCGGTATCGCCGTCTTTCTCGTCTCCGATGCGCCTGGCCGTCTGTTGGCCGCCGTGGCCGCCCTCGGTCTGCTGGGATTCGCCGCGGTGTCCTGGCGGTGCCGTCCGAAGTTGCGCATCGTCGACGAGGGTCTCGAGCTGCAGGGCCTCACCCGCATCACGCTGCTGCCCCGTGCCAGCGTGGACTCGGTGAAGGTCACCGAGTTCCGCAGGCTCGGCAGGCGCACCCGGCTGCTGGAGATCGAGTCCGGTGATGACCTGATCGTCTTGAACCGCTGGGATCTGGGTACCGACCCTCGCGACGTGCACGAAGTCTTGCGCGCGGCCCGCTATCGGGCGTGAAGACTCCAACACGCGTATCGTTGCCTTAGGTAATTACCCCTACGTAAGAGGTGGGCACATGACACGGACCGACGGCGATCAGTGGGACATTGTCAGCAGCGTCGGTTTCACGGCCCTCATGGTGTCGTCATTCCGCGCCCTGGAAACCATCCGGTCCGAGCCGCTCATCCGCGATGACTACGCTCGCGCCTTCGTCGAGGCGTCCGGGGAGCCTCATCTCACCGAGGCGCTGGCCGCCCCCAAACCCGAGTCAGAGTGGGACGCCGCCACCACCTACCTGGTCAATCACCTCGCCGTTCGTACCAAGTACTTCGATGAATTCTTCACCACTGCAACGGCTTCCGGCATCCGGCAGGTGGTAATCCTGGCCGCGGGTCTGGACGCGCGTGTCTACCGGCTGCCCTGGCCGGCCGGCACCGTGGTCTATGAGCTCGATCAGCCGAAGGTCCTCGAATTCAAGGACCACGTCCTTGCCGAACAGAACGCGACACCCCTGGCAGAGCGGCGCGAAGTCGCTGTCGACCTTCGCGACGACTGGGTCGCAGCGCTGGAGACGGCGGGCTTCGACGCAGCCAAGCCGACGGCATGGCTCGCGGAGGGCCTGCTGGCCTATCTCCCCGGTGCCGCACAGGATGCGCTGTTCGAAAGCATCACCGCCCATTCCGCACCCGGCAGCTTCCTCGCCACCGAATGGCGGCCCCGGGTGGCCACCGCCAGCCAGTGGCAGGACGCCGTGAACAAGCTCCGGCCCGACTTCCTCAAGGACATCAGCATCGGCGATCTCATCTACGACGATGAGCGCAAAGACCCGATCGAGTGGCTCGGCGAACACGGTTGGCGGGTCGACACCACCAACCGGCTCGAGCAGGCCGCTAACTACGGGCGGCCGGCTCCCCGTGAGCACAGCGATATCACTTCGCTGTGGTCAGACGCCTACTTCATCTCCGCCACGCGCTAGCCATCGCGAACGCGGCACGCGGGGTAACGCCGGGGTGGGACCTTCCGTCCCGGCTCGACTAAAGTTTCCCATGCAATCGGTCACAAGGGTGCCGTCTGTACGAACAGGCCAGTTGGCAAAGGCCCGTCGTTTGACGGTTGGGGGATTGAGAGCTGAGTTTCATGTCGGGAGACGGCTATAGCGGCGGATTCGTCCGCCAGGGTATGCAGATTGGGCTGACCATCGCTGCCCTGCGGGCACTCGAGGCCCGCCGCGCAAGTCCATTGCTGTTCGACGAGCACGCGCGAACAGTCCTCGAAACGGTGGGCGATCCCCACACACTCGCGCTCCTGGACGCAGGCCTCCGTGAGGAGCCGTCGACGGCGGATGAGCTCCGCACATCCCTGCTCACCAACTACGCGGCGGCGATGTGCCGGTACTACGACGAATCTCTGCTCGCCTGCGTCGCGAACGGCAACCATCAGGTGGTGCTGCTTGCCGGGGGACTCGATACCCGCGCCTACCGACTGTCCTGGCCCGCCGGAACCGTCGTCTACGAGGTCGACTACGCCGAGGTCCTCACGCTCAAGATGAAGGCACTCGACAACGCGGGTGTCGAGCCTCGTACGACCCAGCGCATGGTCCTGTGTGGACTCGGTGATCAGTGGCAGGCGGAGCTGAGCCTGGCCGGATTCGACCCCGATGCCCCCACCGCATGGCTCGCAGAATCCGTCATTTGCAACCTCCCCGGCGGCAGCCAGGACACCATGTTCGAGCGGATCATCGAAATGTCGGCCCCCGGCAGCACCATTTCGACGGACAACGACGCGTTAGCTCCCTCGGGGCGCCCATGGGGCGACGTCGTGGACGCCATTCTCCCGGACGCACTTCGCGGCGCCGACTACTCGGCACTCGCGCACTACGACGTGCGCACCCCTCCCGGGGATTGGCTGTCCGGACACGGGTGGCTGACCCGGACGCGCACCACCCGTGAACTGGCCCAGCACTACGGCCGGCCGTTCGGCGGCACGCTGACCCCGGATTTCGATGATCTCGCGGACCGCCGTTTCCTCACCGCGACGCTGCCGAGCGATTACCTTGCGCATCCCCCGTGCGATGAGCCCGCCGCGCCGTGAGGCTCGGTCCAAAGCTGGAACCGCCGGTTAGCTTGCGCGACACCATCGCAAATTGTCCACTCCCTGGATATCTTGAAGGCAACGTGCAGGAAGGCAGGTGGTTCCTTGGACGGTCAGCAGGAAAGGGCCGTGACCTCACCGGCGCACAAGTACCAGTTCGACCTGATCGCCGCTGCTCTACGCGCCTTGGAAAGTCGGCGCGGCCATCCTCTGATCGACGATCCACTCGCGGCGGTCCTGGTCACCGCAGCGAACGAACCCCTCAGTAGTGCCTTCCTCGGGACGGGATTTCCCGAAAACCCGTCAGCGACCGACGGCACTTTCCTTCTCATCAACGCATCGGGAATCTTCACGCGGTACGGCGACGACTTCATCGCCACTGAGCTCGAGCTGGGAACCCGGCAAGTCGTGCAATTCGTCGCAGGCCTGGACACTCGGGCCTACCGGCTCCGGTGGCCGCTGGACGCCGTCCTGTACGAGGTGGACCATCCACATACGCTGGAATTCCGCAGCCGCGTGCTCAAGGAGCACGGTTCCGTCCCGGCCGTTACGCAGCGGCTCGTGCCCGTGGCGACGACGGCAGGTCCGTGGGTCGAGGATCTATGCGCCGCCGGCTTCGACCCGGAACAACCCACCGCGTGGCTGATCGCGCCGCTGATCATGGCGGGCCTACCCGGCGAGAGTCAGGACCTGCTATTCGAACGAATCATCGAGCTGTCCGCGCCGGGCAGCGCCATCTGCAGCGACGCCAACATCTTCTTGCCCTCGACCGAAACCTGGGATTCTCTCGCTGAACCCGTTGTCCCCGAAGATATTCGGGCAGCGAATTTCTGGATGCTGACATATCCGGATTCCCGCATGCCGCCCGCGGATTGGCTGACGGGGCACGGCTGGATCACCGAGGTGCAGACGGCCGCCGAGATCGCCGCGCACTACGACCGTCCCTTCACCGACGATGTGCCGGACATCGTCAAGCAGCACACCCGATGGCAGTTTCTCAAAGCGAAACTGCCATCGTGAGTCAACCGGTATAGGTGAGCACCCTCGCGATGATGAGCGCGACCGACAGCGCGGTCACCACGGCCGCCAGCACCCACGGCGTCGACGGCTTCTGCGCGAGGTCTGACGTACCTACCGCACGGCACACCTCGCGGTAGTACAGCAGCGCCCCGGCGCTCAGTACGCCGAACAACAGTCCACCCATGTGCCCGGCCAACGAAATGCCCGGCAGCGAGACGCTCAGCCCGATGTTGAGCACCAGCACAATGATGATGGTCTGCGGGTTCAGACGCTCCCGCAGATACAGCACCAGTGCCGCGCCCAGCAGACCGTAGATGGCGCCAGAAGCACCCGCCACCAACGCGTTCGGACTGAACCACATCGCGATGGCGCTACTGCCGAGCAACGCGGTGCCATAGATGGTGGCGTACCGCTCGCGACCGAAGGCGTGTTCGAGTCCGGGCCCGATCAACGCCAGCGAGAGCATGTTCACCCCGATATGCATCAGACCGAAGTGCAGGAAGCCCGCGGTGACGGTGCGCCACAGCTCGCCCTGTGCCACCCACGGCAGGTACAGCACCAGGTCCCGGAACAGCGGGCTGGTAGTGGCAGCCATCGTCTCGTCGGTGCCGCCGACCACGGCGGCATACACGAGCACGTTGACCGCGATCAGTGCCCAGGTGACCCAGGCCCGCGCCTGCCGCAGCGGTTTGACCTGACGCACCGACTTGGCGCCCTGCTGGACGCACTCGACGCACTGTTGCCCCACGGGCGCTGATCGCATGCAGGCCGGGCATACGGGACGCCCACAGCGCACACAGCGCACCGCGGTGGCCCGGTCCGGGTGCCACGCGCACCCGTAGACCGGTACCTGTCCGGGATGAGCCATCAAGACCTAACTGATGGTGATGGAGTTGATCACGACGTCCTCGTTGGGACGGTCGCCGCGACCGACGGAGGTGGAAGCGATGGCGTCGACAACCTTCTGGGAAGCCGGATCCACAACCTCACCGAAGATGGTGTGCTTGCGATTCAGGTGCGGGGTCTTACCGACGGTGATGAAGAACTGCGAGCCGTTGGTGCCCGGTCCGGCATTGGCCATGGCCAGCAGGTACGGCTTGTCGAACTGCAGCTCGGGGTGGAACTCGTCGGCGAACTGGTATCCGGGGCCGCCGCGGCCGGTGCCGGTGGGGTCACCGCCCTGGATCATGAATCCATCGATGACGCGGTGGAAGACGGCGCCGTCATAGAACGGACCGGTGGCCTCGCCCTTGGCGTTCTTGGTGGAGTAGTCCTTGCTGCCGTCGGCGAGGCCGACGAAGTTGGCGACGGTCTTCGGGGCGTGATTGCCGAAGAGCGCGATGACGACGTCGCCGTGGTTGGTGTGCAGGGTGGCGGTTTGTGTCTGGATTGGTGAAGTCACGACGACCACCTTATCCGCGCCGAAAAGACATTCATGCGGATGTTTCCCAATAGGTGGCGTAAAGGTGGCAATCTGAAGTACCACTCATTCTGGAGATCACCGCCCGACGAAGGGACCCGCTGACGATGAGCCTGCTGACCAAGAACGCTGAACCTGCCGTGAAGCTGACCTCCGGGGAGCGTCTGGTGCGTGGCCTCAAGGAGGCGGCGCTGGCCCCTATCGATGTTTCGCGCGGTACCGCCGGGCTCGGCTTCGGGCTGGCGAAATCGGCGACCAGCGTGGCGGGCAAGCTGCTGCGTCGGGGTAAGGCGGTGTCTTCGGAGGTGCAGGACGCTGTCGCCGATGTGGTGGACACCCTGCCTGAGGTGGTCAGCGGTGCCCGCAAGCGCAAGCTGCCGCGCGCGCTGACCGGGCTTGCGGTCGTGGGTCTGCTCGGTGCGGGCGCCGTCGCGTTCAGCGTGCTGCGCCGCTCGGGACAGCCCGAGCCGTCGACACTGGCGCCGAGTGTGGATCCGCAACCTCAGCCGTACGGCTGATCGGGTCGCGCGGAACGGAAATTCGAGTGGAGCCTAGGAGAATCGTTATCTAGAGGTGATTGCAGGGCCTGTAGAACAGAGACGACAGCACGATCGAGCGCATCTACAGACTATCGTCCGAGTTTATCTTGGAGCTCCCCGACGACATGGCCTTGCTGAATCCCGTACATTTTTCACACACCGGTGAGGCATTGCCTGCCGTAGCCTGCGGTGTATTCAGGCGACAGTCATCGCGTCTGCTTTCCAAACAGGGCGTCTCGCTCCGGGTCTCGGCGAGTTTCGGGTGCGGTTCATTTACGGGTTTACGGCCATGCCATCACGTTCTCGCGAACATCGCGGAGGCGATATCGGGGAGTACGGCAACGGTTTCAAACTGAGCACCCGTGGTGGCTTCGGGCCATAGCCAGCCGAGAAATATTGCTCTGCCCGCGCACGCCGAAAGGCTCGAGATCTGTTGCTGGTCGAGTTTGGCCCATCGGTTGCTGAGTCTTCGTTGTAGGCGTAGCGTCCGCGCTAAGCGCGCCCGACTGGGGCCGGGTGCATCCAACATTTGCAGGGGTGATTAGTTGTGATGCCTAGCGGGGCTCCGTACGTCGTGTACACCTACGAGCAGCTCGGGGTTCAGGTGCCGGTGAAGTACACGGTGACCGTGAACGCTGACCGGGCTCGGGTGGATGAGGGGATCAGTTTCACCGGGTTCAACCCTGACGATCCTGAAGCCACCTCTGTGCCGATCACCGCGGACGTCTGGCAGAGCGTGGGCCAGCGGCTGCAAGCCCTGGAATCGAAGACCTGGCCGACGGCACACGGCCAACAGGGCGGCGCCCGGGTGTCGGTGAAGTCGGTCAGTGGGGATGCGATCAGCGCCGGGGAGTCGGCAGGCTCTGTCGAGGTCGAGAAGTTCGCCGCGATAGAACACGTCATAGAACCGGTGAAGCAAGCGCTCGGGGACCTGATCCCCGGTGTGCACCCACAGTAGAGTTTCCGCGCGCCCCGGTCTTTGTCTGCGCACCTGAAAGGGCGATTCTTTGACGAAGTACAGCCGCGTTGATCTGCCCGCGAGCAGGTATCCGGCGCTGCCGAGCTCGGCGGCAGTTGAGGGTGCGGTAGATCCTGGCGAGCAGATCACCACCACGGTGTTCGTGCGCCGCAGGGCGCCGATACCTGAGATGCTGTTGACAACGTCGGCGACGGTCAGCGAGCAGGAGTTCACCGATAAGTACGGTGCGGACCCCGCTGACATCGAGCGGGTGTGTCAGGCGGTCACCGATGCCGGCGCGCAGGTGCTCTCGACAAGTGCACTGAGCTGTCGTATCAAGGTCCGCGGGGATCCTGCCACCTTGGCCGAGCTGTTCGGCGCCGATATGCACAATGTGTCCTCCCCGAGTCCGCACACGGGGCAGATGATGATGCACCGCGCGGTACAGGGCGCTTTAAGTATTCCGGGCCCGCTGCAGGGTGTGGTCACCGCGGTCATGGGCCTAGACGATCGGCCCCTGTTCAAACGTGCCAGCGGCCTGGGGACATTGGCCAGTGCTGCGGTGGCTCCGCAGGCATGGACAGTCAGCGCCGCGCAGCTGGCCGCCGCCTACCAATTCCCGGCCGCCTCCGGTGCGGGATGCCGGATCGCGATCCTGGAATTCGGCGGCGGCTACACCCAAAGTGACCTGGACACCTATTTCGCCAACCTATCAATCCCGGTCCCCTCGGTGACAGCCAAGAGCGTCGACGGCGCCCAAAACAACCCCGCCGCTGACATGCCACCTGGCTCAGACTTGGAAACCACCTTCGATATCGAAGTCGCTGGCGCGCTGGCGCCCGGGGCGTCCATCGAGGTGTACTTCGCCCCCAACACCGCCCAAAACTATGTAGACGCCTATTGGAGTGTGTTCGCCCCGCCGCGCCCGACAGTGTGCTCGGTGAGTTGGGATTTCATCGAAAGCCGGGTACCGCCATCGTATTTGAGTGCCATGAACGACGCCTTAGGGGTG
Source organism: Mycobacterium sp. D16Q16 (assembly GCF_002013745.1). Classification (NCBI taxonomy): domain Bacteria; kingdom Bacillati; phylum Actinomycetota; class Actinomycetes; order Mycobacteriales; family Mycobacteriaceae; genus Mycobacterium; species Mycobacterium sp. D16Q16. Next base: position 126,739 of record NZ_MAEY01000006.1, on the reverse strand, counting down.
TTGGCGGCATTCAACGTCACCCACATCAACTCCTCGGGCGACTGGGGCAGCGCCGGCGCCAAAGATGGCCCCGACACGCAGGTCTGCTATCCGGCATCAAGCCCATTCACGTTGGCCGTGGGCGGCACCGAGCTCGCCGTCACTAGCGGCGGGCAAGTTACCTCCGAGGTGGTGTGGAACACCCTAGATGGGGCCGACCCCGGAGCCTCCGGCGGAGGCTACAGCCGCGTGTATTCCACACCGGACTGGCAAAAACCGGTCGCACAAGGCAATTCGTTTCGGGGAGTCCCCGATGTTGCCGCGATGGCCTCCTCTCGCAGCCGCTACGAAGGCTGGATGCAAGGGCAACCGATGTGGGGATACGGCACCAGCTTCGCCACCCCGCTATGGGCGGCGCTGCTGTGCCGGATCGCTGAACTACTCGGCCGGCAAGCCGGCATGGGATTCATCAACCCGCTGATCTATCCGAAGACCGAGGGGCAGACGTCGTTTCCCGGTTTCCGGGACATCGCTGACGGAAACATCGGCGCCTACAGCGCCACCGACGGCTGGGACCCATGCACAGGCCTAGGAGTTCCCCGCGGCGTCGAGCTGCTCGAGCACCTGCGCACACAACTTCAGTAGAAGGGACACCCCATGGGTCAGTCATTCGTCCTCGAAGTATCAGGAACGTTCACCAGCGGCGTTGGCGTCGACTACAGTGCCGCCGATGGACAGGCGTTGACCCATGTTGACTTACCGTGGCGTCACGAAACTGCGCCCACACCAACAGGACTGCTGTACATCAGCGCCGTACACATGGGGGACGATGCGGGAGAGCTGACCTGCCGGATCCTGCGCGACGGGCAGGTCATCGCGGCGATGACCAACAACGGAAAACCCAACCCCATCGCGCGGGTAAGCGCACACGTCTCAGCCACGCACGTCGGCGGCGGGGTATGGCAGTCCGACGCCGTCTAACCCCGTGCGCAGGAGCGCCGCCGCTGGCTATGGGGTGGGCTGGGCGACCTGACTAGCACTGGGGGCAGCTGCGGGCCCGGTGGCTTGCGCGGACTGCCCGGGCATATCGGCGGCGGCGACGGGCCGTGGCTGCTCGGGCGCCGGAACCGGAATGGGTGTCTGCGGATCGGCATATGCCACACCAGCAGTTCCCCCGACAATTGCCGCCGATACAACGGCAATCGAGAGCGCCTTGGCAATTCTCGTCGCGGATTTCCTGGTCATGTTTCTCTCCTTCCTGAGAGATTTGAAGTCAGTCCTGTTGCGCTGGATCGGGTTCGGTTTCCGATGACTCGCCGCCTGATTCAGGGCTCTGGTCACTCGCTGCGCTCGCGGTGGGCTGCGCGCGTCTGCGGCGCAGATACAGTGCCCCTGCCGCCACGATCAGGGCCAGCGCGCCTCCGCCATACACCACGGGCCGAGTAATCGTTGAGCGCACTCTTTCAACCACTGACCCACCAGCCAGCAGCCCCGCCGGTACCGGTGAGGGCTCTGGATCCCAGGACCGCCACCCCATGGTTGTGGTCACCGCCACCCCCGGCGGTGCCGCGCCGGCGATGTTGCCGATCATGACCTTGCCGATTGCATCGTCGCGCTGCACGGCTCCGTCTTGCGCTGCGCGCGCTGCAGTGGCCAGTGACGGGTAGTCCTTGGTGAACTGGTCGGCGGGTAGTTCGGTGATGGGGGTTTTGTCGAATACGACGCCGCCGGCGAGCTTCATGTTGATGGTGCCGGCGGTGCCGTCGGGCAGCGGGATGTCTTTGGGGAAGCCGGGGTAGTCGCGTTTGTTGAAGTCGGCGATGTAGCGGCGATATACGTCGAACGGATCCCAGGGGACGCGGGAGCGCACCAGGTCGAGGTCGCGTTTGTCGATGATGTCCGCGTAGGCCGTTTTCGTGGTGGTGTTGCGTTGGCGGAACCATTCGGCGGCGACCCGGGCTGTGTAGACGCGGCGTAGATCGGCGAACTCGGGGCATGTGTTCACGCAGTCGATGATCTTGGGCAGGATGAATTTGGTGTAGGCGTCTTTGTTGTTTTGGTCGATCGCGGGGTCTTGGTTGCAGTTGTTGTATTTGGCCATGAAGTCCACGTGCACTGTCAGCGGGATCTTCAGGATGAAGAGCTGGTTTCCTTCGGTGTGCACGGTTGCCGGTTCAATGACGTCGATCCATTGGCGGGCGCCGGCCCAGCACAGGCCGTATTGGTATGAGGAGGCGTCGCCTTTGACCCAGCCTTGGAGGGCGTTGACGAATTCGCGTGAGCCTTGAGAGTCTTCGTATTCGAATCGGTGGGCGAGGCCTTTTAGGAGTAGGTCGGCTTCCAGCATGACTTGGCCTGCTTCGGTTTTCCCGAAGTCGCGGTCGATGATTTGGTCGGCTTGGCCGGGCTGCAGATTGACCCAGAAGGACTGCACCGGCAGTGTCAGGAACGCGCGCAGCGCGTCGATCGACATTTGTGCCTTGTTCGCTCCGCCGTAGACCGGTCCCGTCGCGGGTGCAGTGTTGGCCGCGAAGGAGTAACCGACGCTTCCTGGTCCCATGTCGGAGACGTAGTTCAGTTGCAGTGTGGTGAAATCCACGCCGCCGTAGTCTGGTGGGGTGTAGTTCGGGGCGTCATTCATCCTGGGCCCCGCTGGTTGTAATTGGCGCGGCGGCTCGGCCTGCGTTGGCGCCTCCGGAATAGTGATGCGCTGCCTATCCGGGGCCGGAGGCTGCCATGGTGCGCGTTCGGGCGGATCGTAGGGCGGTTTGGCGGGTTGTCCGGGTTCAGGCCTGGCGTAGACGCGTGCCGGTTTTTGGTAGACGACTACGGGCTGTGGCCGGGGGCTGAAGGTCGGCTGCCGGTCGTAGTAGGGGTACTGGACAGCTTTGGGCGCAGGCGTGTACGGCTGGTCGAGCTGCCAGTTCCGCGGTGGCGGGTCGGGAAGGTATGCCTTGGGTTGCGGGTAGTGGATCGGGGGGGAGGACTCCGGTTGGTAGGGCGGCGTGGGCGGTGGCGTTATCGGTTCGGGGGTTGGATATCCCGGCTGTGGTGGCGGGTAGTAGGTCGGCGGCTGTATGGGTGCTTGGACCGGTGGGGGCGGCGGCTGGTACGGCGGCGGTGCGGGCGGCTGGTACTCGTGTGGGGTTAACGCTTCGCGTTGCTCACCTTCGTTGAGCATGTCGTTGATGTCATTGTCGAGTTTTTCGAGCTCTGCGGCCTGATCGGGTGAGTCGATGGATTCGCTGAGTTCGGGCGGTAGATCGGTTGCGGGTTCGCACGCGGGCGGCGGGCCGGCTGCTGGTGTCGAGCCGCCTGCTGCCTGTGCCGAGCAGTCAACGGGCAGCCCGGTTTTCGGGTCGATTGGTAGCGGTATCTGGATGGTGGGCTGGTGTGCTGCCCTGGCTAGGCCGCGTTCGCCGTAGAGCTGCTTGTAGCGGTCGCGGATCGCCGGGTCGGAGTTGTTCTTATATTCGTCGTTGATCTTCCGGATCGCCGCTAGCGACGCCTTATCTGGTGGTGTGCCGAACAGATATCGCAGGGGTAGGCCGCGGTCGAAAGCGATTTTCGCGATGTCGCGTAACTGGGCGGCGATGAGCTTGCCGCCAGACTTGATTTCGTTGAACCCCTTCTTGGGGTCATTGGTGTTTTCGTTGAACAGGTCGATCCGGCGGCCGCCCTCGCTGAACTTGCCGCCTAAAAGCTGATCGCGGCCCCACCCTGGGTTGAGCTGCAGGTTGCCGTTCTTGTCGAGTGTGCCGGCGCCGATCGCCACGGCGACCGCCTTCTCGAACGCGGCGCCGCGACTGCGGTTGTTGAACACCGTGATGTAGCGGCCGCGGTAGGTCGTGAACGCCGACTTGCCGGCGCGGGTCTGTGAATAGTCTTTCCAGCAGGCCAGAAGATGGCTGACTGTGCCTCGCGGAAATTTCCCATCGTAGCAGTTCTCGCCGTCGATGTAGTTCATCGCGCTGTCGCTGGGCGCTGGTGTGCCGCCTATGCCGGCTTGGGCGGTCGCGTACTTGTAGGCCAGTTTCGGGGCGTCGGCGGGCAGCGGCTCATCAGCCGGGTACCCGAAAGTTTGCAGTTCATCTGCGGCCCACGCCAGCGGGGTGCCGTGTGGCTCGACTCCGGAGACCGCGAACAGCACGATGCCCGCGGCCAGAAGCAGCCGCGCTAGTCGGGCCCGAAGTGACATTTGAGCAGTCATGACAGCTTCTTTCGGTCGTCGCTACCGCTGTGGCGGGCGGCTCGATTCATCCAACGCTCATGCACCATCGCCGGGGTTCCGTGCCCCTCGTACATGCCGGCGAACAGATAGAAGGGGCTGGCGCTATCGGCGCGGTCCCGCAGATAGAACGTTGCACACGCGGGATCCTGACTTTCAGGCCCGCGGCGGTCCAGGAAGTACCAGTGGGTGCCCGGCACGGTGCGCCGGAAGACCTCGCCCAGGTACCAGGTCACCGATTCGGTGAAGCTGATGTTGTCCGGCGCGGTGAAATCTGTGAACTCCGGCAGTTGCCTTTGTACGAGCTGCTGCAGTGCGTCCAACGATTGGGCGCTGAAATCCCAGGTGTGTGGATCGGTCGCGGCCCACTCGGGCGGCCATTGTTGCTCATGGCTGGCAAGCCAATCAGGTAGCGCGCTCCCTGCATGTCCGGCAGGTTGCTGCGCCGACGCCGCTGCAGCCGGCACCGCACCGCTGCGGGTCGGCTTCCAGCCGGGATGAGTTCTTTGGTAGTCGCCGACGACATCAGCCCAGAAACGTCCCAACTGCAGCGGCGCCACGTCCTGGTTTTCATCGCCATCGAGGACCAAGAACTGCACCAGCAGATGCAACGGGGAGAGCACAGCAAGACCGAGCGCGGAGTCCGCGTGCACCACCGGTACACCCTCGGCATCCCCCAACGTGGCCCACCGCAGCTCCGTCAAAGCACTACGAGGGCCTTCCGCGCTGACCTGCGGCCATACCAATTCCAGCACGTCAGGGGCGCTTTCCCAACCCCAGCTGCCCCCCGCGATCGCAAGTAGCGTCTGCCCGAGATACCCCACCAACCCGATCGTGTCGTCCTCATGGTCCGGGTCCAGCAGCCAATATGGATCGGCGACACTTCGGCGCACGAACTGCTGCAACGAACCCAAGGATTCGACACTGCCCTCAAGAACAAGTCCACCAGGTACGCCCGCAGCCATCACCGCGGCGAGCAAACCGATCCATTCCTCGACACGATCCTCAGACGCAGAACCGTCCCGACCCGGATCAGCCATGCAGACTCGCTACACCCGCCCCATACTGCGTTGCCCACACAACCATCCCGAGACCCCCTTGCAGCCTTTGCAGATACTCTAAGCAACCAAGCACCCAACTGTCGCGCCCAAACAAAAAATCGGCATCATAGCCAAATCTTGTACGCCCACCGACAAGGGTCTTGAAGGCCTACAACGCCACCGACGATCCTCTGCAATATGACTTTGCGTGCTGATACACCTACTTGGCGATTCACCAGGTGCCTTGGGAACACGTCGAGTACCACGATCTTTCGGATTTCCTGGTCGTCTACCGCACCGGCGTCACACCTTTCGAGAAGCGCGGTGGCGGCGTCCGGGGTGTCCCCACCGTCAAGGGTGCGGCAGCTGCGATCCGGGGCTTCTACGACTATCAACGGATCGACCGGGGCCGCGGCCCGCAGCATCTGCGCCTGACCAAGCAAGTCCCGGCAGGCGGACGCGGAAATCCGCACCACTTCCTGGCCCACGTGGGAGCCCGGGAGGAGAAGAGACTCGCCAACAGCCTCAGCCATGGAATGCCGCCCGCCGACCCGAAGATTCAGATCATCAACTTCGAAACGGATTTTCAGGCGATGCTGCAGACCTGCGCTACCAAACGTGATCAGCTCGCCCTCAGCGCCTACTACGACCTCGGCCTACGTATCGGCCAGACTATCGGGTTAAAGGTCGGTGACCTCGACCCCCGCCGCCACGAAGTGAAAGTGGTACGACGGGAAGATAATCCGAACGGTGCTCTGTCGAAGCGAAAAGGCGAGTTCGTAGTCCACGCGGGTATGAGCGGCTTCTTCTCGATCTTCCGGGACTGCCTCCTGAACGAGTTAGTCGCGGCGAACATCGAAAGTGACTATGTCTTCGTCAATTTGAGCAAGGGCGAGATTGGCCGTCCGGTCTCGTACAGCAACATGTACAAGCAGTGCGAATCAATCGGCATACGGGCGGGCATCGGGCCGGTGAACCCACACACGCTGCGGCACACTCACGCGACGGCGCTAGCCAAGGCCGGGTGGACCAGCGCGGAGATCGCCGCCCGGCTCGGGCATCGCTACAGTTCGAGTGCCGATGTCTATATCCATCTTGCCAACAGCGACCTGGAGAAGCGGCTGCAAGAGACAAGCCATCTGGTGTGGCCCGGCGTGGCCGGCGCCGGGAATCCGAAGTGAGCGGCTACGGCAAGCACGCCCTGCCGAGTGCAGTCCCCAATCGTAAAGATGCCCTTCACCATCTTCTTGTTGTCGACCCTGGTCCCTGGACTGATCCGAGCTGGGCCGTGATCCCAACATCCGGTAACCCTAATCGTGCTGGCGGTGTTTGTTCTGTCCCAGAATGCCGTACCGAATACGAGCACCGCGTGCTGGATACCGAAGTTCTTCTCTGCCAAGCACATTGGTTCCAGTGGTATCGCTCTGAGCACACCGCGGTCGCCGAGTGGCTGCCACATGCGAAGCCGCCACAGCTGCGTAAGCGCACGAACGCCGTGCATCTACGCGTCATCGATTTCGCAGCCCTCCCACCGCTCGTAGCTCTGGAAATCCGCTACACCATCGGTCGGAAGGTCGCGATCGGCGACTGGACCCCCAATCGGGCCCTACTGGAATTCCTGACGTCATTGGTGACAGCAGTCGAGGACACCGGATGTCTGAGTCTTCTCGACCGAAGCCCCGACGAATGGGCGACGCTGGTCATCGAGCGCTCTGTGCCAAGTAGTTGCAACAACGCCAAGGCATACACACGCACCTTCTTTTCAACACTCCACCGGGCGCTGGTAGTCGATCCATGGGCTGAACCAAAGTGGTTGTGGAAGAACACCATGGACCGGTTTGTTCACGAGCAGTTGCAAACACCGCAGAACACCAACATTAACTGGAGCAACATCGTCCAGGAGTGGCTCCGCGAGCCTGTGAAGGCGCACGCGAAACAACAGCTCATCACCGGCAAGAGAGCCTGGGCAACGATAATCACCTGGGCCAAAGCACTATCGCGACTGTCCTCGTTCCTGGAGCAGGAGGGCGTTGAAGAACCCGCCCTACTCGACCGCGATGTGTTCCTCGACTACATCGCCTGGTCCAACGAGAACGGCGTATCCAAGCACGTACTCAGTGGCATCAACGTCGCGGCCGCTGTCCTGTCCGCCGTACAAGACGAACCGCGCCGACGGCGTGCCGAGGGCGACATGACAGCCGGGCCCGTGTTTGGTTCCGAGGTCTTCCTGCGCTTCGGCGAGAACGTGGTCGAGAAAACCCGCCGGCCCAAACCCTATCCAGCCGACATCATCGAACGGATCGATCGCGAGGTACTCCCGGACCCCGACCTTGAACCGACCGCGCGATGCATGTTGCAACTGACCCGATGGGGTGGGCTCCGGATCAGCGAACTGGTGCAGACCCCGATCGACTGTCTGCTACACAACGGCAAGAACGGCTACTGGATCAACTACTACATGCCGAAGACCAAGCGGCGCCGCGAATTTCCCATCCCGAACGATCTCGCTGAGCAACTGCTGGCCCAACAGCAGCGAGTTCGAGAGCAGTACGGGGCGGACGCATCTTTGCTCTTTCCGTCACCCAAGCAGTCCAACCCGAACAGGGGTACTACCCGGCCATGGAGTGTCACCGGGTTCCGCAAGCACATCGCAACATCATTCCGTCGCAACGGAATCACGCAGTCGAGCATCACCGGCGAGCAGATCAAGGGCAGCGAAATCCACCGCTACCGGCACACCATCGGCACCGCTCTGTTGAACAGCGGCTGGTCACAGCGCGAGATCAAACAGTTCCTCGGACACGAGAGCGAGACCATGACCGCGTCCTACGCGGCGATCCTCGACGAAACTCTGGTCCGCAAAATCAACGAATTCCACGAGGACCAAACCGCCACCACTCCCGACCCGAAGGAGCCTCTCGCTCATCCCGGTGTCGAGCGGCTTCGCAGCCGTTTCGCTTACGTCTTGCCCGACGGGACCTGCGCACTGCCCGCCAACCAACACTGCGATATTCGCGACAATCCGTGCACTGACTGCGCGTTCTATGACCCGTCCGGCGACGATGTCAGGTCGGTGCACGAGAGCCGCCAACGTCGCCTCAGGCTGCACATAATGGACAACAGCGACTCCAACGAGGTCGCCCTGAATACGCGTGCCCTACGCGCAACTGAGCGGGCACTCGGCGACGCGGGAGGGGCGGCGTGACACCCCGGTCCGACCGAGCCGAACGAGTGGAACGGCTTACCAAGAAAGCCAAAGCGCGGTCCGCTGCAACTAGAGCCGCCGCACAACGTGCGATCCTGTCTCTCAGCAACAGGGGACTTCCCGTGACTATCCGCACGGTAGCCGTCGAGGCAGGCGTCTCCGAAAGCTACCTCACCAAGCAGGCGGACCTGCGCGACCAAATCCGCTCAATCGTCGGAACTCAGCAGCACGCCCCACGGGCACAACAAGTATCAGCGTCCACGCTGGCCGCCAACCAGACCAAGCTGCTCGTCATGGCCGATCGCATTCGTGAGCTAGAAGCTGAAACCCGCACACTTCGAGACGAAAACGCGGCACTCCGCGGAGAAATCCTCGAACTGCGCCGGGCCAACAGACGCCACAAACCGAGCTAAGCGCCCAGAGACGGGATTCCTAGGTTGTGCCGATCCACCCGACGCCGGCCTCCGGGTTCACCGCCTCACAGCGCTACCGCGGCCCTATCGTTCCAGCGGGGTGTCCAACTCCTGGCCGACCTCAGCCTCTGCTGCCTCCAGCCGCTCACCCGCTGAATACCGGCGCTCGACCACCTCCGCCGGGATCAGCTGGATGACCCCTGGAGTGTCATCGGAGACACGCCAGTAAAACAGGTCGCCACCTTCGATATGCAGCTGCGCAGCGATTCGAGCAGGCACCCTGACCTGCAGCTTGGAGCTGATCGGGTGTGGTCCGTCCAGGGCTGGCACAAATCAAGTAAAGCGGTGTTTTACTTTTTTTACAACGCGCACTACCCTTGCTGTAAGCGCTCAACCAGGTCCTACTGACCCGGCTAGGCACTTGCCGCCCCGGCCGAAAGGCCGGGGCCTTTTTTGTCACAGCGACCGCAGCACGATGCCGGGCTGAGATCGAGGCTTCAACGCCGCGACAGGTTTGTGGATAGCGCCACCGAGCTCGGACCACATCGTCTCTGGGCACACCAGCGCGACACGCGCGCTCGGCGGAATCGCGGCCCGGAAACCCGCGTACGCAACGAGGTCGGCCGCCTGAAGCAGATAGGACTGATCGGACCTCCGTGGCACAGGATCGTCGACCAGGCGCTCAGCGGGATTAACCCGGGTAGCCCCCGGTGTGTACGCGCTACCTGCAGTGAGATGGCGGCGGGCCTTGCGAACCCACCTGCGGATCGCGTCGTTCTCCCCTTCGTCATGTATCACGAGGAACTGTTCGCATTCTTTCGCTGAAGTCCGCTCTAGTCGCTGCAACAGGGTCTCCCAGGCCATGTCGAAACAGGCCGCGGGAGTCGTGTACCTCGAGCCCTTGTTGATGACTACTGCAAACGCGCGGACCCCGATACCGTCCAGCACCCTCAAATGTGCTCGATAGATCAAGTGTCGCTGCGATGGCGCCAGGTCGTAACGAGAAAGATCGCCGCTGCCGCGGATCAGGTAATTCGCCTTGATCTCTGGCCTGAGATGCACCCCGAACCGCGCCCTGACACGTCGCCTGAAGTCGACAATCGCATCAAAGGCCGTATTCCAGTCGTCGATATGAACGAGTACACAGCCAAGTGTGTATGTCAGAGTTCCCCCCTTATTCGGGTCGCCCGTATTCCCCGACTCATCGACATACGCCAGCAGCACACAAAAAGCATGCGCTGCAACAGCACTCATTACCTCAGGAGTTACCGAACTGCGACCGAAAATCCTCCAGAGAATGGAGACGTCATGTGTTCGTTTTGTGGAGCCACGGGGAATCGAACCCCGATCTGAGCCTTGCAAAGGCCCCGTTCTACCGTTGAACTATGGCCCCGAGTGTTCTGTCATCCGACTACCGGATCACAGTCCGCAGGGATCTGACCTGCACTTCCTCCTCAACACCTCAAGATAAGTCTCGAACTCCTGACATCTACCTTGCAAAGGTAGCGCTCTACCAACTGAGCTAAGGCCCCTCACCTGCTGCTGTGTGCCACACTTCCATGTTGTTGCGCGCCACGGTGATGGCTGCCGCGTAGGCCACGCCGAGCAGTGCGAGCACCAGCAGCAGCACTCTCACGTGGTGGACCTCCCAACGAGTGTGGTGGGGCTAGGAGGACTCGAACCTCCGACCTCTTCGTTATCAGCGAAGCGCTCTAACCACCTGAGCTATAGCCCCTGAACCGAACGCAGAGATTACCGCACGGAAGGGGTGCATCCCAAACCGTTAGTCGCGATCGGCCAGTGTGACCTCAATACCGCCGACGAGATCGGTGGTCAGGTTGTAGATGAACGCACCGATAGTGGCGGCTGCGGTCATCAGGACGATGTTCACCAAACCAATGAGCAGTGCGGTGCCGAAGATGGTGCCGCTGGATACCAGCTCGCCGCCGCCGCTGTTGGTGATGAGCTCGCCGACGTTCTCGTTGAGCTTCGACCACACACCCATCGCACCCAGCACCAGATACAGCATCGCGACGGCGATCATCCAGACAAAGAAGAACACCACCGACAACACCAGTGACACCTTGAGAGTCGCCCACGGGTCGACACGGCGGATCTGCATGGCGGCGCGCAGCGGGCCGCGGCGGGAGGGACCAACCGTCACCGCTGAACCGCTTTGTGCCGCTTGACTTCCGCGCGGCGGGCGGGGAACCGGCCCGGACAGGTCGGGCAGGTCGTTGTTCTTGGGGGCGCGCACGGGCTCCTGTGCGCTCGACTCGCCCCACGGGGTGCCCGAACGCACCGGCTCGGGCCGTTCTGGTCTTTCGGGACGCTCCGGCACCTCGGCATACGGTTCGGGTTCCGGCTCAGGCTCGGGTTCCGGCCGTTCTGCCGGGGTGTTGAATCCGGCCGGGGCGGCGGTCCCGGAGATGAACCGGTTGAGCCGGGCATCCAGGCCCGCGGAGGGTCGGCTGGTGGGTCGCGGTGCCGACGTCGGTGCGGTCGGAGGTGCGGTGGCGTCGTCGATGATCGGAATGATCTCCGTCGGTGCGCCGCCGGGCCGCGGCTCCCTGTTGGGAATCCGCTGGGGACCGGTAGCGGCGGCGTGTGAGCCACGCCGCCGCTCCGCCCGCTGCCAGGGAGGCAAGTCCGCCTGCTCCACGGGGCGTTCGTTGGCGCCAGACTCCCCCGGATCGTTCGGTGAACTCACCTACAGCTCCTTACTCGCTTGCGCCGGCGATGTCGTCGTCGGAGTCGGCATCACCCTCATCGGCATTATGCGCGATTGCCAATAGGGTGTCGCCCTCGCCGAGGTTCATCAACCGCACGCCCTTGGTCTGACGACCGGCCTTACGCACCGACTTCGCCGTCGTGCGGATGACGCCGCCGCCCGAGGTGATGGCGTACAGCTCGGCGTCCTCGTCTACGACCAGCGCGCCCACGAGGCTGCCTCGCCGCGGGTCGTACTGAACCGTCAGCACGCCCTTGCCGCCGCGTCCCTGCACCGGGTACTCCTCGATCGCTGTCCGCTTGGAGTAGCCGCCGGCGGTCGCCACCAACAGGTAGGTGCCCTCTCTGACGACGTTGAGCGACAGCAGGTCGTCCTCGCCGTTGAAGCGCATGCCCTGTACCCCCGAGGTGGCGCGGCCCATGGGGCGCAGCGCGTCGTCGGTGGCGCTGAAGCGGATGGACTGGCCGTGTGCCGAGACCAACAGCAGGTCCTCCTCGGAGGAGCACAGCACCGCGCCCACGAGTTCGTCGCCGTCACGCAGGTTGACGGCCACCAGGCCGCCGCTGCGGTTGGAATCGAAATCGGTGAGCTTGGACTTCTTCACCAGGCCGTTCTTGGTCGCGAGCACGAGGTATGGCGCGTCCTCGTAGCTCTTGATCTGGATGACCTGCGCGATGCGCTCCTCCGGCTGGAAGGCCAGCAGGTTGGCGACGTGCTGACCGCGCGCGGTGCGGGCAGCCTCGGGCAGGTCGTACGCCTTGGCGCGGTAGACGCGGCCCTTGGTGGTGAAGAACAGGATCCAGTCATGCGTCGAGCACACGAAGAAGTGCTTGACGATGTCGTCCTGCTTCAGGCCCGCCCCCTGCACGCCCTTACCGCCGCGCTTCTGGCTGCGGTACAGGTCCGTCTTGGTGCGCTTGGCGTACCCGGTTTCGGTGATAGTGACGACGACGTCCTCGCGGGCGATGAGGTCCTCGTCGGCGACATCGCCGTCCGCGGCGATGATCCGGGTGCGACGGTCGTCGCCATAGCGCTCGACGAGTTCGCTCAGCTCGTCGCGAACGATGGCGCGCTGACGTTCCGGCTTGGCCAGAATGTCCTCAAGGTCAGCGATCTCGGCTTCGATCTTGGCGAGGTCCTCGACAATCCGCTGCCGCTCCAGGGCCGCCAGGCGGCGCAGCTGCATATCGAGAATGGCCTGCGCCTGGATCTCGTCGACATCCAGCAGCTCGATCAAGCCCTGTCGGGCAATGTCGACAGTCTGCGAAGCACGGATCAACGCAATCACTTCATCAAGGGCGTCAAGGGCTTTCACCAAACCGCGCAAGATGTGCGCACGCTCGTTTGCCTTACGCAACCGGTAGCGCGTACGCCGGATGACGACGTCCAACTGATGATTGACATAGTGCCGGATCAGTTGATCCAGACGCAGCGTGCGCGGCACACCGTCGACGATCGACAGCATGTTGGCGCCGAAGCTGGTCTGCAGCTGGGAGTGCTTGTAGAGGTTGTTCAGCACCACCTTGGCAACCGCATCGCGCTTGAGCACCACCACGATTCGCAGGCCAACGCGGTCGGAGCTCTGATCTTCGATGGCCGAGATACCGGCGATCTTGCCGTCGCGCACCTGCTCGGCGATCGAGGTGATGAAGTTGTCGTGGTTGACCTGATACGGCAACTCGGTGATCACCAAAGACGTTCTGCCCTTGGAATCTTCCTCGATCTCGGCCACGCCGCGCATACGGATGGACCCACGTCCGGTGGTGTACGCGTCGTGAATCCCTTGGGTGCCAACGATCAATCCGGACGTCGGAAAGTCAGGACCGGTGATCCTTTCGCAGACCGCCTTGAGGGTGGTCTCCTCGTCGGCCTCGTAGTTGTCCAGCGCCCAGTAGACCGCCTCGGCCAACTCACGCAGGTTGTGCGGTGGCATGTTCGTGGCCATACCGACGGCGATACCGCCCGAGCCGTTGGCCAGCAGGTTCGGGAACCGGCTGGGCAGCACGGTCGGCTCCATGACACGGCCGTCATAGTTGGGGCTGAAATCGACTGTCTCCTCGTCGATTTCACGCAGCATCTCCATGGCCAGCGGGGTGAGCCGGGCCTCGGTGTAACGCATGGCGGCCGCGGGGTCGTTACCCGGCGAGCCGAAGTTCCCTTGGCCGTCCACCAGTGGGTAGCGCAGCGACCAAGGCTGCGCCATGCGGACCAAGGTGTCGTAAATCGACGAGTCACCGTGCGGGTGGTAGTTACCCATGGTCTCGGCCACCGAGCGCGCCGACTTGGCGTGGCTGCGGTCGGGCCGGAACCCGGAGTCGTACATCGCGTAGAGAACTCGGCGGTGCACGGGCTTGAGGCCGTCTCGCACCTCGGGCAGAGCGCGGCCCACGATCACGCTCATGGCGTAATCGATGTAGCTGCGCTGCATCTCCTGCTGAATATCTACCGGTTCAATGCGGTCGACGGCGTCATCACCGCCGGGGGGCAGCGTTGTGTCGGTCATGTGCTCCTCGTTCATGCTGCGCCCGGAGAAGGCCGGGCAACCCCACCAGCCTAGTCACTTTGCCCGACGGTTTCTCGGATGCAGCCCCGTGCGTCGTTCTCAGCGGCTTTAGATGCCGATATCCCAAGTATCCGGTACTGTTTGTTACGCAGGCATGGGCCGCAACGGGGCGGCCAGAACCGAATGGAGCTGCCAGCCATGACCACTCTGACTTCCGATTTCACCGAGGAATCAACCGGGGAACGGCTACGCCGATGGGCCGACGAGTGGCGGCGCATGGCGGCCGTCGCCGTATCGAACGCCGACGGCCCCAAGACCGGAATGGTCTACGACATCGTCGGCCCGCAGAACTTGTTCGGCGAGGAATCGCTCTTCATCAACTTTGGCTATTGGCGCGATCACCCAACGACACTCGACGAGGCCAGTCGCGATCTCGCGCGCCTGGTTGCCTCCAGTGCCGGGTTCACCTCATCGGATGTGGTGGTCGATTGCGGTTGCGGGTATGGCGATCAAGATATTTTGTGGGCCAACGAGTTCAAGGTGAAGAAGATCACCGGGGTCAACATCGCCGAGGAGCAGATCGCCATCTCGACCAGGCGCGTCGCCGAGGCAGGTCTGTCCAAGACGGTCTCCTACGTCAAGGCCTCGGCCACCGATCTGCCGTTCCCCAACGAGTCCTGCACCAAAGTGGTCGCGCTGGAGTCGGCCTTTCACTTCCCCTCGCGTATCGACTTCTTCCGCGAGGCGCTGCGCGTGCTCAAACCCGGGGGCCGATTGGTGACAGCCGATATTGTTCCGCGGCGCACCGCCCTCACCGCGCTGGCACGCAATCAGGTAGCACGGAAAGGCTGGCAAGGCGCGCCCGCGGGTGCGGTGCCGTGGGCCGTCGACGTGCAGGGATACCGAGATCTACTGTTGGACACCGGGTTCGCCCGTGCTGAGACGTGGTCGATTGCCGACGATGTCTATCCACCGCTGTCCAAGTTCCTGGCCAAGCGACTGCGCCAGCCGGATATGAAGCACGTCAACCCGTTGTTGCGGGCACAGTTCAACTCGGTGGGGATGCGGCTCTTCTCGCTGCATTCGGACTACATCGTCTCCGTTGCGCACAAGGCGTGAAGGCGCGCTAGGTCAATGTTTTTCCCTCGGCCAGTAGCTCGACGTATTGGACGATTCGCCGGGTGCGGGTCTCCGGCTTCTTGATGGTGGCGAGCCGGAACAGGAACGGCCAACGTGCCGTTTTGGTCAGCGAGTCGAAGAACCGCTGCGCGTTGGGTTGAGCCCGCAGCGCCTGTGCGAAGTCGTCGGGGACCTCGATGGTGGCCTGCGAGCTGTAGGCGGCGTCCCAGCGGCCATCCGCCTTGGCAGCGTCCACTTCTCGTACGCCGGCTGGTCGGACGCGGCCTTCCTTGGTGAGACGTTCGATATGGCCGACGTTGATCTTCGACCAGGTGCTGCGGGCACGGCGCGGGGTGAACATACGCAAGGTGTACGTCTCGTCGAGCGATTTGGCTTGTCCGTCGATCCAGCCGAAGCAGAGCGCTTCTTCCAGGGCTTCCTTGTGGTTGACGCTGGGGATCCCGCTGGCCTTCTTGGCCATCTTGATCCACACGCCGGGGGAGTCCTCGTGGTTCTCTTCCAGCCAGGTTTCCCAGTCTTGTTGGGAGGCAAAGTAGATGGTGGGACGCTCGACGGCCATGCGGTCACTCTATGGGTGACCAGTGACATCGAACCCTCATGACCGAGCGGTTCCGCACGGCAACATGACAAACCCTCGCCCATCGGCGCTCTCGCGAGCAACGGATCGCGCTCGCACTGGCGCCGCGACCAGCACCGTTCCACCTTTCTGCCAGATATGGTCCGCGGCGCTTCAGCCATTCCACAGAGAACAAGTAGGTTGTCCACACCATGTGGAACGGAGACGAGCTCGAGCTCGACGAATACCTGGCCTTCATAGGCTTCTACGGCGCCCGGTCGCCGTCCTTGGACACCCTGCGCCGCCTGCAGCGCGGACATGTCCTGAACATCAAGTGGGAGAACCTGGATGCGGTGCTGCACAAGCACGTCGCGTTGGATATCCCGACGGTTCAAGCGAAGTTGTTGCGCAGCCCCCGCGGCGGCTACTGCTATGAGCACGTCGCGCTTTTCGCCGCCGTCCTCGAGCGCCTCGGTTTCGACTTCTTTGGCATTCAGGGCCGGGTGCAGATGGGCGCCACCACTATTCGGCCGTCGACCCACGGCATGCTCGTGGTCCAACTTGACGGACAACGATGGCTTTGTGATGTCGGGTTCGGTACCAGTCCACTTGCGCCCATACGTCTCGTCGACGAAGACGTCATCAGCGATGGGTCCTGGACGTACCAGCTGCGCCGCGGCGAGGTCACACCCGGCGCCGATGGTTGGATCCTGTCGGAGGCCGCCGGGGACGGGACGCAGCCTGGGTGGATGAGCCGGTACACCTTTGTGCTCCAACCTCAGTACCCGATCGACTATCGCGCGGCCAGCTACTTTGTCGCATCGAGTCCTCATTCACCCTTCAGCACAAGAGTTTTCGTACAACGCATAGCACCCGAACACGCATACATCCTGGACCACCGGGAGCTGCATACCATTCGGCCCGGCATCGGCAGAGACACTCGGCACCTGACACCCAACGGGGTACTGGTCGCTCTCCAAGAACTCTTCGGCATCGAATTGGACGCCGATAACTCGTCCCTGCTGTTGGAGAGGTTGTCCGCGCAGTAGCGTCGACATATGACTCAGGCCATTCCGTCGAAAAACGACTGCTGGTCAAGCTGCTCACCGCCAACATCGTCTCGACCGTGGTGCTGGGCGGGTTGATGCTGTTGGCCGCGGGGACGTGGAACTGGCCTCAGCTATGGACCCTGATGATCGAGATCACCGTCCTCAACATCGGCGTGCACCTGTGGCTGCTGAATGAGAACCCTGCGCTGCTGGCGGAGCGGCTTGGTTCACCTCGTCAGCCAGACCAAACGACCTGGGACAAGGTCTTCATGGTGTTTGCGATCGTGGGCATGCCGATCTGGTTCGCCGTACCGGGGTTCGACCATCGCTGGGGTTGGTCGGACGTTCCCCTATGGGTTGAGGTGATGGGCGCAGTACTCGTCGCCGTCTCGTTGTTGTCGATGATCCTCGTCTTCCGCGCCAACAGCTTTGCCGCACCCATCGTGAAAGTGCAGGCAGCACGCGGACACTCGATCGCCGACACCGGCCCCTACGCGTACGTGCGGCATCCGATGTACGCGGGGGCCATCCCGTTCCTCATCGGCATGTCGCTGCTGCTGGGATCCTGGTACGGGCTGATCGGATCAACTGTGACCATCATCGCGCTGGGGTTTCGAGCTGTGGGGGAGGAGCGGTTGCTCACCCGCGAACTCGACGGCTATCCCGAGTACGCGGCTCGCGTCCGCTACCGGCTGGTGCCCGGCTTCTGGTGATCTATCGGCGCCCCCGCGCCCCATCTGGATCTTGATCCGCGACAAGCCGATCAACTGCGCAACCGACAACCTGCACGGCGCTGCTCCACCCGCAAATTCGATGGAACCGAATCTGGCATACCGGCGTCTCAAGTACTTAGAGGTGGAATCTGGGCACTTCCAAGCTCCTCCCACCCGTTCTTCGGCCCTCCATCGAATCGACGAGCCTCTGCACCTTGCCGATGTACGCCGCTAGATCTTGGACGCCCCCGCCAAACCAGCCAGCTTCTCGGTGTCGACGCTGAACTTTAAGATCAAATTGAATCCGCAACTATCTCGCCGGTTCGGCTGGCGACCACTACACGTCGAGGAAGCGCACGTCCCTGGCGTTTCGGGTGATGAAGCTGCGCCGCGCCTCGACGTCCTCGCCCATCAGAATCGAGAACAGCTCGTCGGCGGCGGCGGCGTCATCGAGGGTCACCTGACGCAGCACGCGCACGGACGGATCCATGGTGGTCTCCCACAATTCCTTGGCATCCATCTCGCCCAGACCCTTGTATCGCTGGATGCCGTCGTCCTTGTTGATCTTCTTGCCGGCCTTGAGCCCGGCTTCCATCAGCCCATCGCGCTCGCGATCCGAGTACGCGAACTCGGGCAGGGAGCGCTGCCACTTGAGCTTGTACAGCGGCGGCTGCGCCAGGAAGATGTGGCCGTGCTCGACCAGCGGGCGCATAAACCGGAACAGCAGCGTCAGCAGCAGCGTCGAAATGTGTTGGCCGTCAACATCGGCGTCGGCCATCAGCACGATCTTGTGATACCGGAGCTTCGCGAGATCGAACTCGTCGTGAATACCGGTGCCCAGCGCCGTGATAATCGCCTGAACTTCCGTGTTCTTCAAAACCCGGTCGATACGGGCCTTTTCGACGTTGATGATCTTGCCGCGCAGCGGCAGAATCGCCTGGAACATCGAGTCGCGGCCGCTCTTGGCCGAACCACCGGCCGAGTCACCCTCCACCACATACAGTTCGGACTTAGACGGATCGGTGGAGCGGCAGTCGGCCAGCTTGCCGGGCAGCCCGCCGATATCGGTGGCGCTCTTCCGGCGGACCAGCTCGCGTGCCTTGCGCGCCGCAATGCGCGCCTGCGCCGACGAAACCGCCTTATTCACAACAGTTTTCGCGTCGGCGGGGTTCGAGTCGAACCAGTGCTGCAGCTGCTCGTTACACACCTTCTGCACAAACGACTTGACCTCGGTGTTACCCAGTTTGGTCTTGGTCTGGCCCTCGAACTGCGGCTCGCCCACCTTCACCGAGATGACCGCGGCCAAGCCCTCACGAATGTCATCGCCGGTGAGGTTGGTGTCCTTCTCCTTGAGGAGCTTCTTCTCCTTGGCGTACTTGTTGACCACCGTCGTGAGCGCCGCGCGGAATCCTTCCTCGTGCGTACCGCCCTCGTGGGTGTTGATGGTGTTGGCGAAGGTGTGCACCGATTCGGAGTAGCCGGCGTTCCACTGCATCGCGATCTCCACCTCATGGCCCTCGCCCTTGCCGGAGAAGTCGACGATGGTGGAGTGGATAGCTGATTTGGTGCGGTTGATGTGCTTGACGAAGTCGACCAGGCCGTCGGGGTAGTGGAAGACGCGGTTCTTAACCTTATGCGGCGCAGCTGATTCCGCAGCCTGCTCTTCTGCTGTCTTGGGTGCCTCAGCGGTATCGCTGACCACTTCGTCCGTCACATCCGCGTTGCTCACTCGCTCGTCGGTGAGCTTGATGGTCAGGCCCTTGTTGAGGAAGGCCTGCTCTTGCAAACGCCTGGCGACCGTCTCGAAGTCGTAGGTAGTGGTCTCGAAGATGTTCGGATCCGCCCAGAATCGGACCGTGGTGCCCGTCTTCTTGGTGGCGGCGCCCTGCTGCAGCGTTCCCGGCACCGACGCGGTGTACACCTGCTGCCACTCGTGCCCGTCGCGCAGGATCTCCAACTCGACCTTTGTCGAGAGCGCGTTCACCACGGAGATACCCACACCGTGCAGACCGCCGGACACTGCGTAGGAGTCCGAGTCGAACTTGCCTCCGGCGTGCAGCTGCGTCATAACGACGTCAACAGTCGGGATTCCGGAGGCATGCATGGCCACCGGGATACCGCGGCCGTCGTCCTTGACCTGGATACCGCCGTCCTCAAGCATCGTCACCTCGACGGTGGTGGCATACCCGGCCATTGCCTCATCGACGGAGTTATCGACAACTTCCCAGATCAGATGGTGCAAACCGCGCTCACCGGTGGACCCGATGTACATGCCCGGGCGTTTCCGGACCGCTTCGAGCCCCTCTAGGATGGTGATCGAGTCGGCACTGTATTCGCTCTTGGCACTCTTCTTCGGCGCAGCCACGATCGACTTTGTCTCCTGTCTGGAAGTAACGACTCTCGCGGGCCATAGACCCAGCGATCCGTGTTAGCACCATCCTACTGGTCTGTATCGACGGCACCTAGTTTCAGGGCATGTTTCATCCCCTCTATTTACGCCGTCCGTCGCATATCTCGGATTGACCCGTGTCAGGACGCTCTGGACGCCGGTTCCATCGCGCGACGCGGCGATGAGCCCTCAGCCGTAGGTGTCGCGCGGACCGCGTCCGGCGATATGCCGGGGGCCCTTGCGCCAGGACGGCGCGGTCGGTCCGGAGATCTTCAAACTGGTCACCACACCGTCTCCGACGGCCGCCGCGATCTTCGCCAGCAGCTGTGCCTGCACCAGCCGCAGCTGTGTCGCCCACGCCGTGGACTCCGCAGCCACCGTCAGCACACCCTCGTTCAAGGCGGTCGGTGTCGCGTGTGCGGCGATCTGCTCACCGACGACGGCGTCCCACCGTCCAAACACGGCGCCCTCGGACACCCGCGAGGACCATCCGCGCCGGTTCGCCAAATCTCCTGCGGCCCTTCCCAACAGTTGTGGGTCTCGGGCATCGGGACCGGGGCCCGACCAGGTGCGTCGCCCTCCAGCCACCGTGCGGCGCTGCTGGGGAGATCTACCGCCTCTGCCGACGTCTTTGCCCTGCTGCTTAGCCGCACCGCGGGCTTCTTCAAGCACCCGGCGCACCAAATCCATCCCGGTCACCCCGGCCAAATGCTCCGGCGGCCAGGCCTCTTCCTCACTCATACGCCACCGACTTTCGTCCCGAGGAATCTTCCTGCACACCGACGGTAACGGTGCGTGCCGACAATTCCTCGGGAACATCGTCGGGAACTGCCGCCGTCACCAGAACCTGCTCCGCATCGGCGGCCACGGTGGCCAAAGACCGACGCCGGGCGCCATCCAATTCCGCGAATACATCGTCGAGCATCAGGAGCGGATCGGTGCCGTCGGAGCGGAGCAGGTCAAAGGCCGCCAAGCGCAAGGCCAACGCGAACGACCACGATTCCCCGTGACTGGCGAACCCCTTGGCCGGTCCGTCCCCCAGCCGCAGTTCCAGGTCATCGCGATGCGGTCCCACCAGGCAGACGCCTCGCTCGATCTCCGCCGACCGTTTGGCCACCAACCCCGCGTGCAACGCGTCCGCGAGATGCTGCACCGACAGCTCCCCCTCGACGCCCGCCACGCTGCTGCGGTACGCAATATCCGCGGGCCGCGACGCCGGCGCCAGCAGTTGATACGACTTCTCCACCAGCGGCCGCAACTCACCCACCAATTCGATACGGGCAGAAAGTAATTCGGCGCCATGGGCCACGAGATGCCCGTCCCACACGTCGAGGGTGTCCAGCACGCTTTGATCGTTGCGTTGCCGTAGGGCTGCCCCAGCGGTCTTGAGCAGCGCGGTGCGCTGCCGGAGCACCTTGTCGTAGTCGGCACGCACACCCGCCATTCGGGGCCGGCGCTGAATCAACAGATCATCGAGGAAGCGCCGCCGATCGGAAGGGTCGCCGCGCACCAGGGACAGGTCTTCGGGTGCGAACAACACCGCGTGCAGGATCCCGACGATCTCCCGGGGACTGCGAACAGGAGATCGGTTGATCCGGGCCTTGTTGGCCCGACCCGCGGCAATTTCCAGGTCGACAGCCAGCTCTCGACCCTCGTTCACGACGATGGTCGATACGACCGCGCGCTCGGCACCGTTGCGGACTAGGGGTGCATCGGTAGCTACCCGGTGAGACCCCAGAGTGGATGAATACCACAGGGCCTCAACGAGATTCGTTTTGCCGTAGCCGTTGGGTCCCACGAACACCGTGCGCCCGGGCTCGAGCTCCAGGTCGACTCGCTCCCACGACCGGAAATCCCGCAATCCCAGCTGTCGTACGTACACCTAGTCCACGCGCCTGCCTTAGCCGGAGAGACCGACGCGCTTGACCGCGTGGCCACCGAACTGGTTGCGCAGTGCCGAAACCGCCTTCATCGCGGGCGAATCCTCTTGCCGCGAGGCGAATCGCGCGAACAAAGATGCTGCGATAACCGGAACCGGAACCCGGTGGTTGATGGCCTCTTCCACCGTCCAGCGGCCCTCGCCGGAATCCTCGGTGTATCCCGAAATCGCGTCGAAGCCGGGGTCTTCCTTCAACGCCTTGGCCAACAAATCCAGCAGCCAGGATCGCACCACAGTGCCCTTGGTCCAGGCCTGCAGCACGGCCTGCACATCGGTGATCAGCGGCTCGGCGGCCAGCAGCTCGTATCCCTCGGCGTAGGCATGCATGAGCCCGTACTCGATGCCGTTGTGGATCATCTTCGCGTAATGGCCCGCACCCACCGGTCCGGCATGCACGAAACCGTCCGCACGGTCGCCCTCCGGCCGCAACGTGTCGAAGATCGGCATCGCACGCGCGACGTCGGCGTCACTGCCTCCGACCATCAATCCGTAACCATTGTCCTTACCCCACACTCCGCCGGAGACACCCGCGTCGATATATCCAATTCCCTTGGCGGCCAACAAATCTGCGTTGGGCTTATCCTCGGTGAACCGTGAATTACCGCCGTCGATGACGAGGTCGCCTTCCGACAACTCGTCAGCGAGCTCGGCGATCGTCTGCTGAGTGACGGGCCCGGACGGCACCATCACCCACACAACACGAGGCGCCTCGAGTGCCTCCGCCAACGCTTTGAGCGAGGGCACATCGGTGACCTCCGGTCGGGGGTCGTACCCGATGACCTCATGCTCGCCGGCCCGCAGCCGATCGCGCATGTTGAAACCCATCTTGCCCAGCCCAACCAAACCTAGCTGCATGACCCATAACCTCCGATGACCAGTACGTATGCCGTTTGGGGCGCAAGCCCTAGCCGGGCAGGCGCACCGGCATCAATAGATACACATAGTCAGTTTGCGCTGCCGTGAACGGCCCGGTGCCTTCTGGGGAGCTTTGATCGTCTTCCGCAGGACGCAGCACCGCCGGGCGGCTGGGTGTGGTGAAACCGAAAGTCACCCGGCTCGAGTGCAGCGACCCCAGCCCGTCGGTCAGGTAGGTCGGGTTGAAGGCGATGGTCAGCGGTTCACCAACGAACTCAACATCCAGCTCTTCCTCGGCGCGACCCACATCGTCAGCGCCCGCCGACAGACGCAGCAGCCCTGGCTCAAATTCCAGCCGGATCTGCGCTCCACGATCAGCAACCAGCGCAACACGTTTGATGGCTTCGACCAACTCAGCGATGGCAATCGTCGCCAAGGCGGTGTGCTCGGTCGGCAACAACTGGCGGAACTTGGGGAATTCGGCGTCAAGGAGGCGGGTGGTGCTGCGCTTGCCGTTGCTGACAATTCCGAGCAGGCCCTCGGATCCGATGGCCGAACCGGCTCCTAGCGCAAGCTGCACATCTGACCCGCTCGATGCCGACTTTGCCGCTTCGGACAACGTCTTGGCCGGTACCAGCACGGCGGCGTTGATCTCACCTACGCCCGAGGTCCACTTCAGCTCGCGAACCGCCAAGCGGAATCGGTCGGTTGCCGCCAAAACCACTGTGTCGCCATTGATTTCAACACGAATACCGGTAAGCATCGGAAGGGTGTCGTCCTTGCCCGCGGCGACCGCGACCTGACCGATCGCCTCCGAGAACACGTCCGCACCCAGCGCACCTGTCTCCTCCGGCAGCGAAGGCAGTGCCGGGTAATCCTCGACCGGCATGCTCGGCAGCGAGAACTTCGCGCTTCCGCAGCTGATCAGCAGCCGCGTGCCCTCCAGGGCTACATCGACCGGCTTGTTGGGCAGTGATCGCGTGATATCCGAGAGCAGTCGGCCCGATACGAGCGCGCTACCGGAGGCTGCGACCTCGGCCGGCACCTGTACCTGTGAGGAAACTTCGTAATCGAAGCCCGACAACCTCAAACCGCCGTCATGCGCGGTCAGCAGCACACCCGCCAGCACCGGAACCGTCGGCCGGGAGGGCAGACTCCGCGCGACCCACGCCACCGAATCGGCGAAGTCATCACGCGCGACCCTGAACTTCAGGCTGGTGTCTGCGGCAGTGGGGCTCGCAAGATCCATGAATACCCTTCGCTTCCTCGTCGTCCAGGTCGGACTGTCTTCACACAAAAATCCCTGATAGCCATCGTGGCACGTCCGGGTGACAGTGTTGACAGCGCATCGGCGGCCGTCCGGCATGGGCCGGGGCACCGTGCACAAGTCCTGTCACTCGGAGTGGGAAGCCGACTGGCCACGCGGCTTCCGAAGCACAACCGTAGATGCTTTCGACGCATCGGGAAAGCGGATCGGTCTCTCGAAAGATCCCTTTCGTCCATCGCTCGGTTACCGGCTCGACCAACCATGTTGACGCGTCCATCCACACAGCTGCTTTTAAAGAGGAAGATTAGATAGAGATTTAAGCAGTATTAGTAGGTGCTGTGGAATCTGTGGACAGACAAGTGTTGTCGCACGACAGAGGCCTTGCCGGGGTGTCAGGGGGATTGTGGATTCAGACGCGGTTCTCAGCCGGCGGGTGTGGACCAGATGTCGTTCGTTCAGCAACTCCCAATCGATTCCAGGTTTGCCCCACAGCAGTCCACAGTCCTGTGCACAACCTTCACTGGTGTGGATGTGACGTGTGAGCCACACGAGGTGACAAAAAATCGTCGAGAAAAATGTTGAAAAGTCTTGAAATACGCGCGTGTTGAGGGCCGGAATGGGTGCGGCGCGACAAAAAACCCGGCCACGCGGGCCGGGTTAGGTGAGCAACTGGGTCAGTGGCGGGACCGCTGACGGATTCGCGCGGTGAGCTCCTTGACGTGATCGAAAACCTCACGCCGCTGAGCCATTTCGCCGCGTACCTTCTTGTCGGCGTACATGACGGTGGTGTGGTCGCGCCCGAACGTCTGGCCGATCTTGGGCAGCGACAGGTCGGTGAGCTCGCGACACAGGTACATGGCGATCTGGCGTGCCTGTGCCAGCGCCCGCGTCTTACCGGGCCCACGAAGCTCTTCCAGGGTGGTATCGAAGTACTCGGCCGTGACGGCCATGATCGTGGCCGCGCTGATCTGGATGGCGTTGGAGTCCGGGATGAGGTCGCGCAGCACGATCTCGGCCAACGACAACTCGATGGGGGACTTGTTCAGCGATGCGAACGCCGTCACCCGGATCAGGGCGCCTTCAAGCTCACGGATATTGCGCTCGATCCGGCTCGCGATGAGCTCGAGCACGTCGTCGGGGACGTCGAGCCGATCCATTTGCGCCTTCTTGCGCAGGATCGCGATCCGAGTTTCCAGTTCGGGGGGCTGGACATCGGTGATGAGACCCCATTCGAAGCGGGTGCGCAGCCGGTCCTCGAGGGTGGCCAGGCCCTTCGGCGGCCGGTCCGAGGAGATGACAATCTGCTTGTTGGCGTTGTGCAAGGTGTTGAAGGTGTGGAAGAACTCTTCCTGGATACCTTCCTTGCCCTCGATGAACTGGATGTCGTCGACCAGGAGAACATCGATGTCGCGGTAGCTGCGTTTGAACGCGACCCGACGGTCATCGCGCAAAGAATTGATGAAGTCGTTGGTGAACTCTTCGGTGGACACGTACTTGACACGCATACCGGGGAACAGGCGCTGGGCGTAGTTGCCCGCGGCATGGAGCAGATGCGTCTTGCCCAACCCGGATTCGCCCCAGATGAACAACGGGTTGTAGGCCCGAGCGGGGGCTTCGGAAACGGCGACGGCGGCGGCGTGGGAGAACCGGTTGGACGCGCCGATGACGAAAGATTCGAAGGTGTAGCGCGAATTGAGGCTCGTGTCCGGGGTTTCTGCCTTGTCGGCTCCGCCAGGACGGTTGATGAAGTACGACGGCCACGATTCGTGTGCGCTAGCAAGCGCCTCGGTGGTCTCGTCAACCTCGTCGAGCTCGAGTTCTGGAGCTGCTCCGGCGACCTCTGGATCTTCGCCAGGAGCTGGCGCCGCGATCCGGACACCCAGTTCGACGTTCTCGCCGAGCCTCCGGGAAAGAGCCTCCACAATGGGTCCGCGCAGGTGTCGTTCGATCTCGTTTTGCACGAAGCTGGACGGCACGGAAAGCAGCGCGAAGCCCTCGGCCATCGTGAGTGGTTTGACCAGAGTGAGCCAGGCGCGCTGCTGCGGCGTCAACGGCGGAAAACTGGACAGATATTGATTGTCGTCACCGTTGAGCTCTGCGACGACGGTATTCCATACCGCCGTGAACTGGGAATTCAGTTCATCAGTCAACGGCGAGCATCTCTCTTACTGGAGGGGACACGTCGACATTAGCCCCTTTTCAATGATCGGTCGTGGCTTTCCACACGGTTATCCACACCTGTGGACAACAAAGCAGACCACCATGATGGTGATCAGTGTGCGCATACCAGGAGATCACGTCAGATCACCTGTTCCGGGGGACCGGCTAGTCGGTGTCCGACCGCGATCGGCATCGGCCCGTGTGGGTGGTTCCGATGTGTTCGCCCGGTGGAAACGGCATTCGCAGAAGCTAACAGTTTTTGTTCCGCGCTGCCAACCGATCCAGAGACATCGGTGACAACTTTCGTAAAGGTGACAGACTCCTGTGCAGAGGGGATACGCGTGTGACGACTGTGATCAGTTTGACCGGCGACGAGCAGGTCAGTACCCTCAAACAGTCGCCCGAACGTTGGCGGCTCGGCCGCGAACCGCACGTCATCAGGGATGAAACCCGAGATTCCGTAGGCACCGCGCCGGTGGCGAGTGAGAAGTACCAACGGACTGATGCGTCTCAGCACATCGCGTGCGTCGTGAACGAGCGGCGTGAGTGATGTCAGTTGAGGGCGTGACGGACATGAAGGAGTAGTAGCGGTGGCAAAGGGCAAGCGGACCTTCCAGCCAAACAATCGGCGTCGTGCGCGCACCCACGGTTTTCGGTTGCGCATGCGCACCCGCGCCGGCCGCGCGATCATTGCGGTCCGGCGTCGTAAGGGCCGCAAGGAACTGACCGCCTGAGTTTCGGGCGCGGGTAGGTAGTCGGTGTTACCGACTCGACACCGGATGACTAAATCATCCGAATTCCGGCAGACCGTCAAGCGTGGAGTGCGAAGTGCCCACGCGGATTTGGTGATTCACCTGCAGCGTGGGTGCGTGGGCTCTATACCCGGGCAGGCTGAGGGTCCCAAGATCGGTCTGATCGTCGGAAAGTCGGTCGGTGGAGCAGTGGTACGCCACCGGGTGTCCCGCCGGCTTCGGCATGTCGCCGCAGAAGTGTTGCCCGGACTTGAACCGGTTGATCGCATGGTCATCAGGGCACTGCCCAGCAGCGGCACCGCACTGTCGGCCAGTCTGCGTCAGCAATTGCGGGACGGAATCGATCGATCGGTACGACGGCAGGAACCAACGCCAGAACGGCAGCGATGAGGAGCCGTCCGGCGCGGGCCGTGATCTTTCTGATCCGCCTGTACCAGACCTGGATCTCGCCGATGCGGTTGCCGAGTTGTCGATTTATGCCGACCTGTAGTCAGTACGCGGTCGAGGCACTGAGTGTGCACGGACTGGTCCGCGGCGGTTGGTTGGCGACAATCCGCTTACTGAAGTGTGGGCCGTGGCATCACGGTGGGTGGGATCCGATCCCTGAACGCCATACCAAGCACGGGGACGTAGAGCACGCGAGCGTGCGGAGGAGTACAGCGGATGTTTGATTGGTTCAGTCTCGGGTTCATCTATTACCCGGTCTCGGCGATCATGTGGGTTTGGTACAAGCTGTTCGCGTACCTGTTGGGTCCGAAGAACTTCTTCGCGTGGGCGCTGTCGGTGATGTTCCTCGTGTTCACCCTGCGCGCGATTCTGTACAAGCCGTTTGTGCGGCAGATCCGGACCACGCGGCAGATGCAAGAGCTTCAGCCACAAATCAAGGCGCTGCAGAAGAAGTACAAGAACGACCGCCAGCGCATGGCGCTGGAGATGCAGAAGCTGCAGCGCGATCACGGCTTCAACCCGATCCTGGGATGCCTGCCCATGCTGGCGCAGATTCCGGTCTTCTTGGGCCTCTTCCATGTGCTGCGCTCGTTCAACCGAACTACCGGTGGCTTCGGCCAGGTGCATATGTCGGTGGAGGCGAACCGCGCCACCGGTAACTACATTTTCAGCGCGGGCGATGTAGCCAACTTCCTGGACGCCAACCTGTTCGGGGCGCCGCTGGGCGCGACCATGATTCAGACGACAGGTCTGGACGCCTTCACCGAATTCAATAGGTGGGCCGTCGCGGGCGTCGCGGTGCCATTGATGATCCTCGCGGGTGTTGCGACCTACTTCAACAGCCGGGCATCGATCGCGCGTCAGAGCCCTGAGGCCCAAGCCAACCCGCAGACCCAAATCATGAACCGGTTGGCGCTGTACGTCTTCCCGCTGGGCGTGGTGGTCGGCGGACCTTTCCTGCCGCTGGCGATCATCCTGTACTGGGTGGCGAACAACATCTGGACGTTCGGGCAGCAGCACTATGTCTTCAACAACATCGCCAAAGAAGAAGAAGAGAAGAAGCAGGCGGATCTGGAGCGGCGGGCGGCCAACGCCCCGAAGCCGGGTGCCAAGCCAACACGCGGCAGCAAGAACCAGGCGACCAAACAAGCAGACGAGTCCGACAACAACGCAGATGGCGTCGAGGTTGCGGAGTCCGATGGTGCGGACGAGGACACCGGGGGACAGGCTTCCCCGAACTCCACAAATGGATCAGGCACGACGAGCCGCACCCCGAAGCCGGGTGCTCGGCCCGACCGTCGCCGCAAGCGCTAACCGCCCGCGATTCTGCACGGGCGTGACAAAGGAGAAGAACGATGACTGATCTGGACACGCAGGCCGAGGAGACCACCGCCGAGGTCGACGCCGCACCCGAGGGTGAGACACGTACCGGAGATCTCGAAGAACGTCTGGTTGCCGAGGGCGAGATCGCCGGCGATTACCTCGAGGAGCTCCTGGACCTCCTCGACTTCGATGGTGACATCGATCTGGATGTGGAAGGCGATCGCGCGATCGTCAGCATCGATGGTGGCGGCGATCTGACGAAGCTCGTGGGCCGCAAGGGCGAGGTGCTCGACGCGCTCCAGGAGCTGACCCGCCTGGCCGTGCAGCAGAAGTCCGGTGAGCGCAGTCGCCTCATGCTCGACATCGCGAACTGGCGCGGTCGGCGCCGCGACGAGCTCGCGGCACTGGGCACCAAGATCGCTCAGCAGGTGCTGGAGTCCGGTGAGCGTGAGGAGCTGGCGCCGATGACCCCGTTCGAGCGCAAGATCGTGCACGACGCTGTGGCGGCTGTCGATGGCGTGCACAGCGAGAGCGAAGGCGTCGAGCCGTCGCGCCGCGTTGTCGTCCTGCACGACTGACCGCCACCAAATCTCATCCATGTAATTCTGCGGCCGCGCTCCGGGAGGAATGTTTCACGTGAAACACGGCGAGACCCTCCCGGTGCCGGAGGCCGCAGCCGAGGTATTCGGTGAGCGACTTCCGGTCGCCATCGAGTACGTCGACGCGCTCGCCACGATTGGTGTGGAGCGGGGTCTGATTGGGCCCCGCGAGGCCGACCGATTGTGGGAGCGCCACATTCTCAATAGCGCGGTCCTGGGCGAGCTGCTCGACCCCGCGGAGCGAGTGATCGATGTCGGCAGCGGCGCCGGACTGCCGGGCATTCCGTTGGGTATCGCACGCCCCGATGTAGATATCGTTCTCGTCGAGCCGATGCTGCGCCGCACGGACTTCCTTCGTGAAATGATCGAGAGACTGGGGCTGACCAACGTATCGGTGATGCGTGGTCGGGCTGAGGAGCCGAGTGTCGTGGCGGCGGTTGGCGGGGCGGACGCGGTCACCTCTCGGGCGGTCGCGGCACTCGACAAGATCGGCCGCTGGTCCCTCCCCTTGACGCGGGTCGGCGGACGCATGCTGGCGATCAAAGGTGATCGCGCCGATGAAGAAGTGCAGCAGTTCGGTAGTGCGCTGAGCCTGCTCGGTGCCGACGATGTGAGGGTGGTGCAATGTGGCACGCGGTACCTCGATCCGCCCACCACGGTGGTGGTCGCGCGGCGGAAAGAATGCGGCGGAGACCGTCGGCGGGGGAGCTCCCGCGGCGGGATGCGAAAGCGGAGCCGATGAGCATCCGATCAAGGAGACGACAGTGAGTAGCGACGATGTTTCACGTGAAACCGGCGCAGTGGGTGACGGCCACCGATCGCCCACCAACTTCGAGGAGTCGGAGACTCCCATCGGTGCGGCCGCTCAGCGCGCGACCCAAATCAAGCAAGGATCGGTGCGACTTCCGAAGCCGGCGCATCGCAGGATGCTGACGATCGCCAACCAGAAGGGTGGCGTCGGGAAGACCACGACCGCGGTGAACCTCGCCGCGGCGATGGCGATGCAGGGGCTCAATGTTCTGGTGATCGACCTCGATCCCCAGGGCAACGCCAGCACAGCGCTGGGCGCGGATCACCGTGCGGGCACCCCGTCCTCTTACGAGGTTCTCCTCGGCGAGATCCCCATCAAGGACGCCATTCAATCCAGCCCGCAGAGCGAGCACCTGTTCTGCGTCCCGGCGACGATCGACCTCGCCGGCGCGGAGATCGAGTTGGTCTCGATGGTCGCTCGTGAAGGACGGCTGCGCGGTGCGATCGCCGGGCTGCCCGCCGACGCCTTCGACTTCGTCTTCATCGACTGCCCGCCGTCTCTGGGTCTGTTGACGGTCAACGCGCTCGTCGCCGCGAACGAAGTGCTGATCCCCATCCAGTGCGAGTACTACGCACTCGAGGGTGTGGGGCAGCTGCTGCGCAACATCGAACTTGTCCAGGCGCACCTGAATCCCGCGCTGCATGTCTCGACGATTCTGCTGACCATGTATGACGGCAGGACCAAGCTCGCGGATCAGGTGGCAGATGAGGTGCGTAGTCACTTCGGCCCGAAGGTGCTGGGCTCGGTCATCCCGCGCAGCGTCAAGGTGTCCGAGGCGCCGGGATACGGGACCAGTGTCCTCGAGTACGACCCGGGTTCACGTGGTGCGCTGAGTTACCTGGATGCCGCGCGTGAACTCGCGCAGCGCCCGAGCCCGTCGGCGAGTGATCCGCAATGAGCGGCGTGCGCTACGGGAAGATGATCACGTGTACCGAGTGGATGCGAAAAGGGAGAAGTAACCGATGAGTCAGTCGCCAGCATCACGGCGTAAGGGCGGACTCGGCCGAGGCCTGGCATCCCTGATCCCGACCGCACCGGTCGACGGCTCGCCCACCCCGTCGGGCCCACGGTTGGGCGACGCGGCGGCCGATGTGGTCATCGGTGGCGGGCCCACGGCTCCGGCGGCGCCATCGGTCGATATCGGCGCGGTCTACCGCGAGATCCCGGTGACGGCCATCAAGCCCAATCCCAAGCAGCCGCGCCAGGTGTTCGACGAGGAGGCGCTCGCCGAGCTGGTCCACTCCATCCGCGAGTTCGGCGTGATGCAGCCGATCGTGGTGCGCGTGGCTGAGGGCGGCGACTATCAATTGGTCATGGGGGAGCGGCGGTGGCGCGCCACCCAACAGGCGGGCCTGGACACCATCCCGGCGATCGTCCGCGAGACGGCCGATGACAATCTGCTTCGCGATGCACTGCTCGAGAACATCCATCGGGCACAGCTGAACCCCTTGGAAGAGGCCGCTGCCTACCAACAGCTTCTCGATGAGTTCGAAGTAACGCACGAGGAACTGGCCGCCCGGATCGGCCGGTCGCGACCGGTGATCTCCAACATGATCCGACTGCTGCGTCTGCCCATCGCGGTACAGCGCAGGGTCGCGGCGGGTGTGCTGTCGGCCGGACATGCGCGTGCGCTGCTCGCCCTCGATGGTGGAGCCGAGGCGCAGGAGGAGCTCGCCGCCCGGATCGTGGCGGAGGGGATGTCGGTGCGTGCCGCGGAGGAGGCGGTGACGCTGGCGAACCGCAGCGATGCCCCCAAGCCGGCTCCGCGTCGCAAGCCGATCCAGATGCCGGGTCTTCAGGATGTCGCCGAGCGACTGTCGGGTACCTTCGACACCCGTGTGACGGTGAGCCTGGGGAAGCGCAAGGGCAAGATCGTCGTCGAGTTCGGTTCGGTCGAGGATTTGCAGCGAATTGTCGACATGATGTCCGGCGAGGCCACGTCCTAACCCACAGGGGAAAAACGTCACAGTGACGTGAAGCCCGCCAAAATCCGGCCAAGTCGCGAAAGCGGTTGGTAAATAAGGGTTTTCGGCGCTGCGGGGCGGCCCTTTGCTCGGCCGCGGCTCCGGTGACGGTTTCGGCGCAGCACGACGGGGCCGGCGGGTGCCAAACCAGAAATTTCGCATATCCTTGAGGGGTTGCCGGACGCATGAGGCGTACCGCGCACCATGTTGACCAGACGTGGAGGCGTACAAGACCAGTGTCGGCTCGGATCGTTCCTTTGCGGCTCGATGGTTTCGAGCAGCTGCCCAAGCACGCCCGGCGGTGTGTCTTCTGGGAAGTGGACCCCGCTACCGTCGGAGATGGTCAGCACCTGTCGGACCCCGAGTTCGAGAAGGAAGCGTGGCTGTCGATGGTCATGCTCGAGTGGGGATCGTGCGGTCAGGTCGCGGTCACCGGCCCGCCATCTCGACAGTCCACCGTGGGGTACGCGTTGTACGCACCGCCCGGTGTGGTGCCGCGAGCTCAGTTGTTCCCCACGGCCCCGGTCAGCGCGGATGCAGTCCTGCTGACTTCCCTGGGGGTGGAGCCCGGGCATGAATCAGACGGATTGCCGCACAGCATCATCGCCAACGTCGTCGCCGAGTTGGTGCGTCGTGGCGTGCGGGCACTGGAGGCGTTCGGCCGGACCAATGAGGCGCTGGAATTGTGCGAAGGTCCAGGGTCGGATCCTCTTCGCCCGCGAGGCTCAACGACGGCCAGATTCGCCGACGCCGCAGATGTGTTGGGCGAGTGCACCATCGAGCAGTGCATGATCGACGTGGATTTCCTGAAGGATGTGGGCTTCACCGTGGTGGCGCCCCACCAGCATTTCCCGAGACTGCGATTAGAGCTCGACCGCGGGCTCGGTTGGAAGGCCGACGTGGAGGCCGCGCTGGAGCGGCTGCTGGAATCCGTGCAGATTCCGCAGCCCGCCGGGGCGGGACCCGTGGTGGGCGCCGCGTTCTAGCGGACACGCCAAGGCACCGACTTACCGCATGGCCTGCGGGCCGTCCCATTCGAACGCGGTACCGCTCCGACGGACACCGAGCGGTAGATGTGCCGGGAAGTGCGCCGTGAGAAGTTGAAGGCCCTCATCGGCGCACCGCCCCAGCAGTGAGCGACGTGCGGCGATGCCCATGAGCGGATCGGCATCCGCGAAAAAGGGCAGATCTGGAAACTGCGCCTGCATGGGGTGGTGCAGTGCGTCGCCGGCGATGATTACACCGGCGTCTGGGGTGCTGATCTCGATGGCGAGGTGTCCGGGCGTGTGTCCGGCGGCGTCCAGGGCGGTGATGCGGGTAGCGCCGTGGGTGTGGATCTGATGACCTGGCTGGACAAGAACGTGTGTTGCGTGTTCGAGGACCGGAAGCACACTGTCCTGATAGACCCAGCCGCCGCCGTCGGTCCACTGCTCCGTCGGAGCCGATTCCCACTGTGTCTGAATGTATTTCAGCTCAGTGGAATCGAAGAGGTAGGTGGCGTTCGGGAAAGTCGGCCGCCAGGTGCCCTGGGTCAATCGCGTGTTCCACCCGCAATGGTCCAGATGAAGATGGGTGTTGATGACGATGTCGACATCGTCGGGATCGAATCCCGCCCGCGTGAGGCGGGTCAGGTAGTCGGTATCGAGCATGTGCAGGTCCAGGAAGAAGGGCCGATTCTTGTGATTGCCCGAGCAGGTGTCGACGACCACCACCGCATCGCCTAACTCGATGACGTAGTTGTGGATGGAGAAGATCAGCTGGGTACCGTCCTCCGAGACAGCCGTGGGTGCGTAGGCTGCCCGGGCGAAGGCGAACTGCCCTGCGCTGATGGCCGGATACCAATCACGTGGCGGGATGGGCCACACCGCGCGCTCGGTCAGCTGCGTGATGGTCGCGTCGCCGACGGTGAAAGTGTTCACAGCCGCGGAAAACACTCACCGGTAGGGGCGTATTCCCCTCAGGGTGCGATACCGCGGCATACGAGGTCGGCGGTGGCGCGAACTCTCGCTGCGAGAATGTCCTGGTCGGGTTCATGCCCGTAGCGGGCAAGGATGCCCAGCGGAATCCCGGCCACCGAATCTGCGACGGCCTCGATGTCAATATCTGCTCGGACATAACCGGATTCGATGCCATCGCGCAATAGGCCGGCGAGAACCGAAGCCCCGGCGTCGAATACGCGGCAGAACTGCGCGGTCATCTCCGCATCCACCGCGGCGCCCTGCTGCAGCATCAAGCGTGACAGACGTGGATCGGCGACCACCATGCCGATATACGCAAGCCCGAGATTAACTGCGAAATCATGGAATTCGTCGAGCGACGTGATGCTGCCGGGCAGCGTACGACTGAGAGTTTCGATGGTGCGCTGTGTGGCGTGCTGGACAACATGCTCAAGGATGTCGCGCTTGTTGGTGAAGTATCGATAGAACATCGAGTGCCCTGTGCCCAGCCGCTCCGCAATATGCGCGATGGACGTCTGGTGATATCCGCGTTCGGAGAACTCCGCCAGGGCGGCCTCGACCACCTCTTCTTTGACGAGCTCGCTGCGGCGGGCGCGCTGCCGATCGGCCATCCGGATCGGCGATCCCGAGGGGTCCACCATGCGGCCGAGGATAGCCGACTACCGCGGCACCGGGCCAGCCATGTCCTTCAACGGAATGATTTGTCTTGAAATAATTGACTTGTTCTCAAACAAGACACTACTGTCCGAAATGGATCTGTAGGCGGCGGCGAGAGGACACTTGTGATCACACGGTTGAGCGCGGGCGCGCAGTGGGGTTTGCCCCCGGTCATTCATGGCGAGCCGTGGTGGGCGTGGGTAGTTGTCGCCGTACTCGTTGCGTGCCTGGCGATCTCGCTTGTCTGGGTGGCCTGGATGACCTTCCGTGGGCATGAAGACGCCTTGATGTACTGGCTCATCATGCTCAGCGGGGTGACGATCTTGCCGTACTTCGTCGAGCCATGGCTCGACGTCATCGGCGCCACCACCTACATGACCAACGTCCTGCCGTACGTCACCATTGCCGACCGGCCGTTACCGATCTTCGTTCCCCTGGTGTGGGTGGGCACAGCGCCCACAGCGTTGGTGGTGTACGAGATGATCAAGAAGGGCTGGGCCGCTTGGACGCTCATCGCATTCGCGGTGGTGTTCGGAATTGCCGAGTGCATCGGCGAGATGGTCAACAGTCATTTCGGCCTGATGCACTACTACAGCAACAACGCGCTGGTCCTCGGTGTGCCGCTGCCCAGTCTGGTGCAAAACGGCGGATTCTTGGTCATCATTGCCTGGGCACTCGTCGTTCTACGTCCCCATATGCGCGGATACCGTTGGGCGATGATCCCGTTCGTTGCCCCTGCCGCGTATCTGGCCTACACGATCATCTGTACGCTGCCGAACTATTTCGCGATTCACCTGGGGCTTGGGCCCGGGCCGTCATGGGCGCTGGCCATCCTGTCTACGGCGCTCAATCTCCTGGCTGTCGTGATGGTGGCGTACTCGACGACATGTCAGCGCTATCGCGACGAGGTTGGGGCGAGGGTGTTGGGACCGGCGCATGGCGCGCCCGTCAGACAGGCTGTTCCGGCAGCGTGATCGAACTCCGGAAAAGGAACCGATGAACATGCCGCAGCCATCGCTGGACCCGACCCCGGCCGGGGCCTGTCCCATGGAGACGCGCGCCTCCACCCAAACGCGAAGTCCCGCAGTGGGCCAGGGCCTACCACGCGAACTGGCGGGGCAGTGGGGGCCGCTGCCGATGAACCCGACGGTGCGCGAAGTCAACGAGATCGGCAGGGCTCAGGGGAGATTCGCGTCTTTGCGGCACGACCCGTGGTGGATGACCCGCGCAGGGATACCGCTGGCATCCAGTGCAGTCCGGGGTGTGGGGAGCTCTGCGCTGACCCCACCCGGCCCAGTTGGCCGGCCCATGGTGGGCAGTGTCGTGGAGATGCGGCGGGAACCTTTCGAGTTCTTTCGCCGCTGCGCCCGCTCGTACGGCGATATCTATCGTGTCCCATTTCCGTTGGGCGGCAGCATTGTCGTGGTAAATCATCCGGACTACGCCAGCCAGGTGATGGATGATCCGGTGGGCCGTTACAGCATGATCGGACCGGGCCAGGCGGCAATGGGCATGATCGGCGCGGCGATTCCGATGTTGGAGGGGGAGAAGTTCCGGCAGCGGCGCCGGATGCTCATGCCGATGTTCGGCCGCCGCCACCTGGCACGGGTGGCCGAGGTGATTGCCGACGAGTTTGTCACCCGAGTCGACCGGTGGTCACGGTGGGTCGACACCGGCCAGGCGGTGGATCTGCAGCATGCCATCGCGCAGGTCACCTTGCCGGCGTTCCTCCGCGCGATGTTCTCCTCGGCGATTACCGAGCGGGAGATCCACGAAACCGATGTTGACTTAAGAACTTTCATGTCGCTGATGGCCTCGGTGACGCTGATGAGTCCCCTGCCGCGACTGTTCCCCTTGCCGGGACGGGAAACCGCTCCCAGATCCATGTGGCGATTGCGACGCCTGACGAAGCGGCTGATCGAGGAGCGTCGCCGGAATCCTGTCGAGACACCGGACCTGTTGAGCCTGTTGTTGGAGGCCACCTACGATGACGGAAGTCCCTTGTCCGAACGGGATCTCAGTATGGAACTGATGATCTTGATGGCGGGTGGATATGAAACGGTGGTGGCGTCGCTGTCGTGGACGCTCGCGCTACTGCTGGCGCACCCCGATCACCTCGGGCGGCTGTACGCAGAGGTCGACTCCTTGCACGGTGCACTTCCAACCCCGGACGATCTGTTCAAGTTGTCTTGGGCGAAGGCGTGTTTCGACGAGGGACAGAGACTGCAGGGTCACCCACTCAATCCAAGATTCGCGATGGAGGATGACGTGATAGGCGGGTACTTCATTCCGCGGCACACCATCGTCGGGCCGTCGCTGTACTCGATGCATCGAGATCCGCGATGGTGGGTGGACCCCGACTCCTACGACCCCAACCGATTCATGGACGAGGCGCTCGCCAAGCAACGGCCAAGACTGGCGTTCATGCCATTCGGATCGGGTAGGCACCACTGCCTGGGCACCGGCATGGCGTACATGAATGCACAGTTCTTGCTGGCAGTCATTTTCCAGAGATATCGTTTGACGCTGCCGAAGGGGTGGAAACCTAAGCACCACTTCAACTTCTCGGTGACTCTGGACGGCGGACTGCCCGTCACGCTCACGAGGGCGTGAGTATGAGCACGCCCGGTGACGGGTTTACCGTGACCATTGATCAGGATTTATGCATGGGGTCGGGATATTGCATCGCCCAGCACCCGGAATTGTTCGAGGCGGATGCGGACGGTACTGCCATCCCACGCAGCGCCGGGGCGTTAGGTGCGGATCAGGCGGAGCAAGCCGCCGCAGCGGCTCACGTCTGCCCGGCGAGCGCCATCGAGGTGCGGCGCGAGAATTAGCTTCCGGCGGACAGCTCGTGGGCCAATAATTCGTCGAAAGTGAATGTGCCCGTGGGTCTGTCGTTCTTGCCGAGTAGGTACACACGTTTGACCGCCGCCAGAATCGACTCGGCGACGACATCGCGGTAGTGCGCGGCGCTGAGGATGGAGACGTCATTCGGCGAGGTGATGTATCCGATGTCCACCTGCACGGTGGGCATTCGGGTGAGACGCAGCAGGTCCCAGGTGCGGCCGTGCGCGCGACAGTCACGTAACCCGGTGCGCGCCGCTACTTCTCGCTGAATGAAG
This sequence comes from Mycobacterium sp. D16Q16, assembly GCF_002013745.1. Taxonomy (NCBI): domain Bacteria; kingdom Bacillati; phylum Actinomycetota; class Actinomycetes; order Mycobacteriales; family Mycobacteriaceae; genus Mycobacterium; species Mycobacterium sp. D16Q16. The sequence goes on along the minus strand of NZ_MAEY01000006.1, from coordinate 88,936 downwards.
TCGGCCAGCATGTGTCCGATGGTGGACACCGAGCCGTGCAGGTTGCCAAAGTGGTAGGACGCGACGCCGCTGGCCGCGACCGTGGGCTGCGAGTCGAAGCGCAGGCTGATCATCAGATCGGCGCCCACATTGTTGGCGTAGGTGGCGCGCTCGATGTCGGTGGGGTTGTTCTGGATGGCGCGCGAGATGTAGGTGTCCATCCCGATGGCGGTCATCCGTCCTTCGAGGCGGCTTGCCAAGTCCCACAGCATGTCAGCTTCGCTGGTCGGGCCCTCGCGACCGGGCACGATGACGCCGCGGTCGATTCCGCCGAGACCAGGGTCGATCACGATGCGCTTTCCCGACAGTTGCGGACCGGCGTTACGGACGTGCTCGGTCTCGCGAATGGCGTGCGCAGATCCACCGGTCACGTGACGGCCCAATAACTGGAAGGAGCGCAGGGTCTCCGGTCCACAGATACCGTCGGCGGTCATGCCGTACTCGCGCTGGTACGACATGAGTGAGTTGTAGGTCTGCAGGCCGAAGTTGCCGTCGACCAGGCCGGTGTAGAAGCCCAGATCTTGCAGACGCTTCTGCAGGGTCGCGACATCGTCGCCGTACATGGGCGCCGAGAACTGGTGGAAAAGGGTGCGCGCGCCGAGACGGTAAGAGGCTTCCTTGAGGGTGCGATAGGTCGCGGCACCGACAATGCCGTCGACCAGCAGGCCGCGGCGCTGCTGGAATGCCCGGACGGCGTCGTCCAACGTCGCATCGAAGTGGTCGACCACGACGTGCCGGCCGGTCGCCAGGATCTCATCCGGGTCCTCCAGGAACCCGAGTGCGGTGAGCACCTCGCGCACCTCGGTGACGGCCGGGCCTCGATCGCCGTGGCGAATGTTCGACGCGCCTGTCGTCATACTCCGCCTTTCACAAGAAACCGCACGACCATCGAACAGACAGCGGGTGCCCGTCGTCTGGACCGCAATATTGTCTCAGATGCCTAGGCGATGGGCGAAACTCTCGGCCCTGTCGAGCGTGCGGTGTTGGGCCGGTTAGACGACCCCATCCAGCTCACGCAGCAACGCCGACTTGCTCTTGGCACCGACGATACGCTTGGTCGCCTCACCATTCTGGAACAGGATCAGCGTCGGGATCGAGGTCACCTGGAACGCGCGAGCGGTCTCCGGGTTGGCGTCCACGTCCAGCTTGGCGATGGTGAGCGCATCACCGTGGTCCTTAGCGATCTCCTCGAGCACGGGGGCCACCATCTTGCAGGGCCCGCACCATGTCGCCCAGAAGTCCACCAGCACGGGCTTGTTGCTGGAGACGACATCCTCCTGGAACGAATCGTCGGTGACGGTAACGGTCGCGTGGTCGCTCATAGTTCTCCTTGTGATCAGTGGCGGTGAGGCTTAAGCCTCGATGAGGGTCTGGGAATGCGCCGTCTCGGCAAGCCATCGCTCGGCGTCAATGGCTGCGGCACAACCACTTCCGGCCGCGGTAACGGCCTGACGATAGGTGCGGTCGACGAGGTCGCCCGCAGCGAACACACCCTCTAGTGAGGTGTAGGTGCTTCTGTCCCGCACCAGCACGTATCCGTCGGGATCAACATCGACGATGTCACGGACTAGTTCGCTGCGCGGGTCGTGTCCGACCGCGACGAACATACCGGTGACAGGCAGCTGCGAGGATTCCCCGGTCACCGCGTTCTCCAGCTTGAGCCCGGTCACTGAATCGGTGCCCTCGACACCGGCGATCTTGGTGTTGGTGAGGACGTTGATCTTGGGATCCGCGTAAGCGCGCTCCAGCATGATCTTGGAGGCGCGGAACTCGTCGCGGCGGTGGATGAGTGTCACACTGCGGGCAAACCGTGTGAGGAATGTCGCTTCTTCCATCGCCGAATCGCCGCCGCCGATGACGGCGATGTCCTGATCCTTGAAGAAGAAACCGTCACAGGTGGCACACGAGCTCACCCCGCGGCCCAGGAGGGCTTCTTCGCCCGGTACACCCAGATACCGCGGTGCGGCGCCCATGGCCAGGATGACGGCCCGGGAACGGTAAACCTCGCTACCGACGGTGACGGTCTTCACCGGACCTCGCAGGGACACCTCGTCGACGTCCTCGGTGCGCAGGTCGGCGCCGAAGCGGATGGCCTGTTCACGCATCTGATCCATGAGATCGGGCCCCATGATGCCCTCGCGGAAGCCGGGGTAGTTCTCGACCTCGGTGGTGGTCATCAGTGCACCGCCGAACTGGGTGCCTTCGAAGACGACCGGTTTCAGCTGGGCACGGGCTGCGTAGACCGCCGCGGTGTAGCCGGCGGGTCCGGAGCCGATGATGATGAGCTCGTGGACGTCCGATTCGGACTCGGCCGATACAACCTCCGACATGCGGTTCCCTTCTGATCCGATCTGAGTCCCTGTTCCACACAAGGCCCTGCGAGTGCTGAAACAACAGCCTAGAGCGGGATGTTCCGCACCGGACGGGGCGGTGGGAGATAACGCCGGGCGGGACGGGTTCTATCGTTCGGGTGTCGCGCCGATCCGGGTCTGGGCCACCCGCTGCGGATCGGACTGGGTGCATCCTGGCCGCACGGCCACGGCCAACAGCTCGCCCGGACGTTCGGCCGGCAGCACCATCAGCACCGCGGGACCGTCGATGTCCAGCGTCTGCGCGCCGAGAACGGGCGTCGAAGCGGAGAAGCCGAGGCCGGTGAGGCAGGAGGCGCGCCGCGAGGCGTCTTCAAGATCGCCGAACGCGGGGGTGCGGCCGACGAGCGCGGTGATTTCGTTGCCGGAGATCGGGAACGATGCCCCACCGAGTGCGCTTTGTGCGGGCAACTCCGGCGCCGCGGGGGCGCCCGTCTTGGGCGCGATTTGTTGCGATAGCGATGGACCCACGGCGGTGGTGGCCTCGGAGGCACGGTGATTGTTCTGCGCGACCACGGTGATGGTGATGGCAACGCAGGCGGCGGCCAACCCGGCGCTGGAGTATGCGATCCAGCGACGCTTTGCCGCGGGGCGTCGGCGATGGTCCAGTGGGACCGGGCCGGTCACCAGATTGTGACGGGGGTCGACGGGCCGAATGGCATGCGCAGCTACCGCGGGCAACGTCGACTCGGCCGACTCGGCGTGCAACGCGGCAACGATGTTGTCGACGACGGCCCCGGGCACATCGGGTGCGGGACTCTCCATCCACGCCACCAGGTCGGCACGCACCTGATCTAGGGCGGCGAGCGCCGTGCGTGCGTCCGGATCTTGCTCTGCCCGTTGCCGAAGTACCTCGGCGTCGCCGGCGTCATAGACGCCGGCTTGCAGGTCGGCCAGGACCTCGAGTGACAGCGGTACCTCGGCGAGGTTCACCATGTCGAGGTTACCTTCGCTTTCGGGGCTGTCCGGGGTGCTGCTGACCATTTGAGTTCATTGTTCCCATATCCAGCTACCGCTGGCCACGCCAGTTGCCCAATTGGTAGGCGGATCGTGACACGGTGGCACACGGCTAGTAGTTGATGGTTTCCGGTTCGACGGAGCCGGCTTTGTCGAGATAGTGCAGGGCCACGGCCAGACGTGCGCGTGCTCGCGCACAGCGGCTCTTTACCGTTCCCTCGGGCACACCGAGCAGCTCAGCGGCATCGGCCACCGAGTATCCCTGCATATCGACTGCTATGACCGCGGCGCGTTGCTCGGCAGGCAGTCGTAGCAGGGCTTTCTGGATGACGATCGAGGTATCGATATTGGTCGAAGGGTCGTCGAGGGTGTAGACATCCTCTTCGAGTTCGATCGGGCTGTGCGTCTTGGTGCGACGCAGACGGTCCAGACAGGCGTTCACGACAATGCGATACAGCCAGCTGGTAACGGCGGCGTCATTGCGGAAATTGGCGGCCCCGCGGTGCGCGGACAGCATCGCCTCCTGGAGTGCATCGGCAGCATCCTCGGGGGTGCGGCTGGTGGCCCGCGCCAGTCGGTAGAGCCGACGGTGGTGACGACGGAACAGCTGTTCAAAGGCAGAAGGATCGCCGGCGACATGGGCAGCCAACAACTCGGCGTCCGAGTGCTGAGGAGTCGTGAGAACCCCCTGAACCATGCTCACACGCGCACAGTAATCAAAATGGGGGGTGGCGTCGACCACGAGCCAAACTCATAGCAAACTGCTATACAACTTTCAACTATCTGTAGCTGTGATTTGCGTAACTGAACAACATGAACGGCATTTCAGCAGCCAAATTCGAGGTTGCCATCGGGTTTCAACTACCGCGAAAAATATAGGGCAGAAATTGCGGAGCCGTACTGAAAACCGTTCGGTAACTCCTCGACTGTCAGGCGATCCCGCAGCTAGGAAGCAGTGGTGACCGTGATTTCGCCGATTTCCGCGTGGTGATCACCGTTGGTGGAACCCAGCTTGTTGATCCAGACCAGCACATGAGAGACCTGCGAGCTGCTGGTGATCGGAATCGTTGTTTTGCCGGACTGCAGGGTGGTGGTAGCGGAGATCTCCTTGGTGTCGTTGAGGGAGCCGGGCGTAGCCGAGTCGGCGGAACGAATCTGCACTTGTGTTCCGACACTGTGAGATTCGATGGTCACGCTGCTCAGAGCGCTCGCGGACTGCAGATCGAGCAATAAGCCCACACCGGGCTTGAAGAGCACCGGGAAGGGATCGGCATCGGTGTAGGTGTCGGTTGCCCACGATGTGGAAGCATTGCCGTCCACGGCCAGACCTGCCTTGCCGGGCTGATCGGCGTCGGGGCCGGGAGGGAACACGGTCGCTTGCACAATCTTGGCTGGGCTACCTGGCTTGGTGGTGTCGCCGTTGGACGACTGGGTGGGTAATCCGATCCCGATGTTGATCTTGTCCAGGGGACCGACGTCGCCGAAGATCCGCGTGACCCAGACACCCAGTGCGATGCACAGGGAGATGACGAGAACGCCGACCACGCCGAGCCCGATCAGGAAGATCTTGCGGTGGCGTGCCGCTTCTTCCGGGTCCTCGTCCTCGAGATCTTCGTCATCTTCGTCGGCGTCCTCCGGACCAGGGAACCCCTGGGTCCGGCCGACGTTCAGCGCCTGAGTGGGCGCCGCGGCGGCGGGCTCCAGCATGGTGGTGTGATCGACGCTCGCGATGGCTGATTCCAGTCTGTCGAGTAGGTCTGCGGCAGAGCCGGGATCATCGCTCAGCGCGCGCGCGGCCACATCGGAGATCTCCGTGGGGACCGTCGGCACAATGATCCGTGCCTCCACGGGCAGACCGTCGGGAGCCCGACTGGCACCGGGAAGGCCGCTCGGCTGGCCGGTTTCGGCCAGCGGCCAGCGGCGCGTGGTCAGCGCGTAGAGGGTGGCGCCGAGGCCATGAACGTCCTCGTCCGCGGTGGCCGAGGACAGGGTGGCGGGGAACGCGAGCACCGCGTCTCCGTCGATGCTGATACGCACGCGATCGGGGTGGTCGATGCTCAGGGCCGTCCCGGCCTCAAAGGCCGCGTCGGCAGCCTCTGCGAGGGATCTGACGGCCCGGCTGGCACCTACAGCGGACGGCTCAGTATCGGCGACCTCGCGCAGCGAACCGCCCCGGACCCACTGCGCGACGACGATGCCGCCGGTTCCCTCGCGCACGGCATCTAGCACCCGGGCCAGGCCCGCTGATCCAATCTTGCTGAGCCGCAGGGTATTGGAGAGGATGTCCTGCACCTGATCGGAGCTGAAGGTGGCGCCATCAATGATGGTGAGCGCCACCGGCCGATTGAGCTCGGTATCGGTGGCCTGCCAGAACTGCAGCCCGTCCGGGCCTCCGTGCGAGGTGAGCAGGCGGTAGCGGCCGCCCGCGATGCTGGCACCGGGCCTCACCGAGGTGGGTGCTGCACCCCCGGACGGGGACTGGGTGGAAACAGACCGGGTCGATGACCCTGGGGTGTCTGTCACGGCCCTGCCCTTTCTCGTATCAGCACCGCCCCCGTGCGCTGGTTTGTTTGCGGTTGTCGAGTCGTCGGCACCACCGCCGCCGACTCGATCACCCGAATCAGGGTACGGCAGGGATGCCGCCGGGGAGTTGCCCATGACCGAAGCGTGATCTTGGACGCCGGCCCCGAGTCGACCGCCCAGGCGGCGCTGCAGCACCGCGACGACGCTGAGTGCCTCCGGGAGCTTGACCACCACCATGAGTGCGAAGGTGACCGTGAGCATGACGGTGCCCAGGATGGCCAGCCGCAGGACCGAGCCCAGACCCCCGCCTGCCCGGGTGAGCAGGTCCAGATCGAATCCGCGGTCGACGCCCAGGCCGATGGCGGCCGCGGTCGCCGAGACGGCAAGGGTGACCAGCACCGTACGGGCCACGTCCGGACCGATGAGCGGTCCGGAGGCGCGCCCGATGCTTCGGCGCAACAACAGGTATCCACAGATGGCCCCCGCGACAAAGCCGAGGCCATTGGCGGCACCGAGATAACCCGCGACCAGGCTGGGGTCGTCGGTGAGGTGCGGGGCGATCACCGAGCCGACAATCTTCACCGCGGTGATCACGACGATCATCAGCGTGGGCGTCCACGCCTCGTGCCGCGCGTAGAACACCCGAAGTTGCAGCAGCACAAGGGCGTACGCGATAAGGGTGAAGGAGGAGAGCGAGATTGAGAGCCCAAGGTAGTGGGCGTTGCCGAGGGTGAAGTGCCCATAGGCGGAGAGTGCCGGCCCCATCGCCGGACCGCCGACGGTCATCACCGCCACGACCGGGATCAGCACGACCATCGTGAGCCGGGTGGCCAGCGACATGTCCCCAACCACGGCGGCGGTGTCCTTGGCGGCCGCGTTACGGCTGAGCCGTGGCATGACCGCGGTGAGAATGGTTACGCCGACCACCCCGTAAGGAAGCTGCAGGATCATCCAGGTCTGGTTGTAGATGATGGGGCCGGAATCGGCTGCGTGGGCGGCGATCCGGTTGGTGATGACGAATCCGAGCTGGCTGATTGCCACGTACGCGAACATGGCCGTGGCCATGCCGGCGAACTGTTTGAGCCTGTCGTCAATCCCCCACAGCGGTCGCAGGGGAATCCGCTGGCGCCGGATCGCCGGGATGAGCACCAGGGCCTGGGTCACCACGCCGAGTGTGGTGCCGATGCCGAGCACCAGGAGTTTCGGATCGCTCATCCGGGTTGGGTCGAGGGTGAGCTCACCGGGCATGAGCCAGAACAGAATCAGCGCGGCGATGGCGACGAGGTTGTTCCATACCGGCGCCCAGGCGGGGGGCCCGAACACATTGCGGGTGTTGAGGATCGCCATGAACACCGAGGACAGGCCGTAGAAGAAGATCTGCGGCAGAAGCAGATACGCCAGCGCGGTGGTCAGCGGCGTACTGACCTTCGGTTCGCCGCCGAGTAGCAGCGCGGCGAGCAGCGGTGCGGCCAGCACCGACAGCACCGTTGTCAGCAGTAGCAGCGTCGTGGCGATGGTCAGCAGCTTGCGGATGAAGGTCAGACCGCCGTCGGCGTCCTCCCGCTCGGCGCGGGTGAGCACCGGAATGAATATGGCGGTGAAGGTGGCCTCGAGCACCAGTGCGGCAATGATGTTGGGCAGCTGGTTGGCGGTCGAGAACGCGCTCGCGGACGCGGCGCCGAGCGCCGCGGTGATCAACAGCAGCTTGATGAAACCGGTGATCCGGCTGACCAGGGTGGCCACGGCCATCGAGCCCGAGTGGGCGACGACGGCCGCGTCGGAAAGCTCTTCGATCGTGTCGTCGGACTCGGGATCGGGGAGGGGGTCCAGGGGTTGTCTCACGGCTGCCACACGTCGTCGTCGCGATCCAGATCCGCCCGGTCCGGTTGGCCGCGGAACCGGTGCCACAGGCGCCGGCCCGTCAACGCGAAGAGCACCGTCGCGGCACTGATGGTGATGAAGAACAGCGGCTTGCCGTAGGCGTTGGAGTGCACGGAGAGACGTACCGGATCGCCCAGCGGCAGACCGTCGGGCGTATGCAGCGTGACGTCCACCGCCATGCGCTGGGACACGTTGACCTCGACGGGAACCTTCACGGGTAAGAAACCGGGCGGAATCTCTTGCACACCAACATCTGTCGCACTCATGCCGGCGGGTGTCTCGACACGGAGGGCGACTCTGATCGGTACCGGAAGCTCGTTGCGCAGCACCAATGGCAGCGGGCTGTGCTCGGTGGCCAGGGTGTAGGAACCTCCCGGATTGACGACGGTGACGGCGTTGAACAGGTCGCCGACCGTCCGGCGGATGGCGGAGAGCCGTTCCTGGGCGGTGTCGTCGCGCGCGTCCGGCGGCACGCTTTGGCTCACGGCGCGCAGGGCGTCCTGACGCAGCGGGTCGGTGTACTGGGCGCCGGTGAGCCCGGTACGAGCATCCACGGTCAAGGCGGCGGTCAGTCCCCACAGCCTCCGGACCTCGTCGCCCAGCGCCAGTGACACCCCATCGTCCACGGCACCGGGGGAATCCACTCCGAACGCGGTGTCCACCGGATTGGCCTGGGCGCCGGCGCGAGCCTCGCCGATGACCGTCGGCAGTGAGCGGGGTAGCGCGAGTCCGGCGTGCAGAAGTGTGGAGGTGGTGGACAGGATGGCGCGTGCCTCGCCGTCGGACAGGTCCCAGGTGGCGTCCGGCAGCAGAATCGTCTGGCGGGGAGTCTGCTGGGGAGTGAGCGCTTGCCAGGCCATCGCGCCGAGCGCGTCCTGCATCCGCGCCACGCGCGAATCATGTTGCAGGGTAAAGCGAAGTGACGTCGGCACGTATTCGGGGGTGGTGGGTGTGCGACCGGCGGCGCTCAGCGCGGCACCGACCGACGGGTCAAAGGGTGACGCGACGACGGTGTCGGACACGCGGCGTGCGTTGAAGTCGGGTGGCGTTTCCTGACCCGAGGGCAGGGCCGACACCGCGACGGTCGGCCCCAGTCCGGTGAGCAGGTCGATACCCGCCTTGGAGAGGTGGCTGTCGCCCAGCAGGGTGGCGCCGCGCAGGCTGTTGATTCCCAGAATTTGATCGAGCACATCGGCGGCACCCGTGGTGGCCTGGTGGGCGAGGCCTTCGTCGGCCATCTGCGCGACCGCGTCCAGACTGGCCTGCGCGTACGGCAGCGGTGTGATGCAGGTGTGCCTGGCCAACGCGCGCAGCCGGTCGAGCCATGCCGCGGCGAGTCCCTGCCCCGTGCCGGGGTGCACGGGACCGGCGGGATCGGCCGCGTTGTCGAGAACCTGGTAGCCCAGAGTCATTTCATTCACCGTGACCAGGAGGTCGGGGTCGACGGCCATGCAGACCGTACGGCCCAGATCTCCCTTGGGGTCGACTGCCGGTTCGGTCGCGAACTCCAGGGCGCCCAGCAGTGCGTCCAACCGGCCGCCGGGAGATAACGAGCGTTCCAGTTGATCGTCGAGCAGACGTATCGGCGTCGGTCCACCTGGCTGGCCGGGCACCAGCCGCGGCCGGTCGGCCAGGGGCCAGAGCAGAGTCAGACCCACGGGGCGAGAGGTGTCGGGGGCGACTTCGGGTTCGGAGGCAGCACCGGTCGGGGGTGGAACTCCGAGAACCGGGAGCAGAAAGCGGGCGTCGTCGAGCCGCGCCGGGGCCCCGTAGTCCGGGGTGCCGTTGACGTTCACCAGAGCCGGATAGACCCCTGGAGCGGTGATGTTCCAGGTCGGTCCGGTGCCTCCGCGCAGCGGGAAGGCAAGTGTGAAGGGGCGTTGCTGCCCCTGTGCGAGAGTCCCTGCGATAGTGACGAACTCGCCGACGGGCTGGTACTGGTCGTGGCGGCCGTGAAGACTGGCGCGCAGCTCGGAGCTGGTGGCGACCGCTTCGGCGCGTTCCAGCCGGACCACCACATCGGTGACCGGTCGGTCGCCGACATTGGTCACGGTGCCGCGCACTGTCACCATCGAATCGACGGTGGTGACGGTCTGCGGTGTCACCTCGTCGAGGACGACCTTGAGGAACTGCCCGTCGCGATAGGCATGCGCGCGGGGCGCGAACCATGGGGTGCCGAGCAAGACAAGCGCGAGGACGGCAAGTACTGCCGCCACACGCGTCGCGCTGCGATGCGTGAGTCGGGTCATTGTTGCGGACCGCGCCCGGTTCGCCGGCCCGGTGTCCTGTGGGTACTCGAGTGCGTTTGAGGTCGCCGTCGTGGCGTGGATTGGGGTAGGGGTGGCAGCGATTCGGGCCCCCCGGAGTGCAGTTTGTCGATGAGGTCGCCGGCCACCTCAGCCAGCCGTCGTTCGTCGGCGTACGCCAGACGGGTGGGCAGCTCGCCCAGGGGAACCCAGGCCACCTCGGTGACTTCGACATCGTCGTCGGACAGCTCGCCGCCCAGGGACCGCATCAGATAGTGATGCACGGTCTTGTGTACGCGGCGGCCCTCGGTGACAAACCAATAGTCGATGCTGCCGAGTGCAGCGAGCACGCTGCCGCGGATTCCGGTCTCCTCGGCGACCTCGCGGATCGCGGTCTGCTCGGCGGTTTCGCCCTGTTCGATATGGCCCTTGGGCAGTGACCAGAGCATCCGGCCGCGCCGGTCGGTGCGCCCGATCAGGGCCGCCACCTGGCCATCCTTGGGACCGTCGATGCCCGCGATGACCAGGCCACCGGCAGAGGTTTCACGGACCGTACGCAGCGAGACTCCTGCGCCGCCGCCTTTCGCCCGCCCACGGCCGCGGCCCTTTCCGCCGGTGGCAGCTGCCCCATTGGATTCGGAGGAAGCGCCAGCGGCAGGTGCGGCCGCCGGAGTGCCGGCGCCTTGCGCCCGGCCCTGTGCTCGGCCCTGCGATCGGTTGCGCCGACCACGGCGCGACCCTTTGCCGCGCGCTGAACCGTTGGGCTCGTCCGACGACCCACCCGTGCGGGAACCGCCGGAGGAGTCAGACACCCATGTGATAGTAGTTCCCGCTACTGAGAGCCCTATCGATACGCGCCGGTAGGCTGCCCGACGTGCCCGAATCGATACCGACCACCGAACTGTTGGCGACCGCCGCAGTGACCCTGAACCGGCACCAGAAGATGCTGTCGGAGTTAGGCGCGCTCTTCGATTCGGCGGGCTTTGACCTCTATCTGGTGGGCGGCACTGTCCGCGACGCCCTGCTGGGCAAGTTGGGCACCGATCTGGACTTCACCACCGATGCTCGCCCCGAGCAGGTGCAGGAATTGGTGACCGGCTGGGCCGAGGCCATCTGGGATACCGGTATCGCCTTCGGCACCATCGGGGTGGCACGCAAGGGGCAGCGGGTGGAGATCACCACGTTCCGCAGCGACAGCTATGACCAGCAGACGCGCAATCCCGAGGTGGTTTTCGGCGACAGCCTCGAAGGCGATCTGGTGCGCAGAGATTTCACCGTCAACGCGATGGCGGTCAAGATCGGGCCGGACGGCCCCGGAGAATTCTGCGATCCGCTCCATGGGCTGGAGGCACTGCGCGCCGGGGTGCTCGATACCCCGGCGGCTCCGGAGATTTCCTTCGGAGATGACCCGCTGCGCATGCTGCGGGCGGCCCGGTTCGTCGCGCAGCTCGGGTTCACGGTGGCGCCGCGGGTGCTGGCGGCGCTGGATGCGATGTCCAGCCAATTGGGCCGGATAACCGTCGAACGAGTGCAGGTCGAGCTGGACAAGTTGATCCTGGGTGCGCATCCGGTCGCCGGAATCGATCTGCTGGTGGACAGTGGACTGGGCGCGGTGGTGCTGCCCGAGGTCGGCGAGATGCAGCTGACCATCGACGAACACCACCAGCACAAGGACGTGTACCGCCACTCGCTGACGGTGCTGGAGCAGGCCGTGGATCTCGAAGACGAGGGCCCCGATCTGGTGCTGCGGTGGGCGGCCTTGCTGCACGACATCGGTAAGCCGGCCACCCGCCGGCACGAGGACGGCGGCGGGGTGAGCTTTCACCACCACGAGGTTGTCGGGGCCAAGATGGTGCGCAAGCGGATGCGCGCTCTCAAGTACTCCAAGCAGATGGTCGACGACGTGTCGCAGCTGGTGTATCTGCATCTGCGGTTCCACGGGTATGGGGACGGCAAGTGGACCGATTCGGCGGTGCGCCGGTACGTCACGGATGCCGGTCCGTTGCTGCCCCGGCTGCACAAGCTGGTGCGCGCGGACTGTACGACGCGGAACAAGCGGCGTGCGGCCCGGCTGCAGGCCAACTATGACGGGCTCGAGGAGCGAATCTCCGAGCTGACCGCTCAGGAGGATCTGGCGCGGGTGCGGCCCGATCTCGACGGCAACGCGATCATGGAGCTGCTGGGTGTTCCCGCCGGACCGATTGTGGGACAGGCCTGGCGGTTCTTGAAGGAGCTCAGGCTGGAACGGGGTCCACTCGACCACGACGAGGCGGTCGAGGCGCTGCAGGAATGGTGGGCGGCCCGCGACGGCTCCTGATCAGCCGAGCATGTCGTAGCCGAGCTTGCCGACCATCACCACGACAACCACCAGCAGCACCAGCCGGACAAACCCGGCCCCGCGTCCGAGTGCCATATGCGCACCGAGCTGAGCGCCCGCGATGTTCGCGACACCGAGCGCCAGCCCTAGCAGCCACAGCACATGGCCCTGCGAGGCGAAGACGATGAGCGCCCCCACGTTGGTTCCGGAGTTGAGCACCTTGGCGGTGGCCGAGCTTTCCAGGAAGGTCATCCCCGAGACGGCGGTCAACGTGATGATCATGAAGGTCCCGGTGCCTGGGCCCATGATGCCGTCGTAGAACGCGATGAGAACGGCGGCCACTGCGAGGGCGGTGAGGGTGGCGGTCTTGGTGCGCACGGTGTCTGTGGCGGAGGTTCCAAACTGGGGGCGTGTCGCGACAAACACCCCGACAGCCAGCAGGAGGACCAGCACCACGGGCTTGAAGACGGACACCGGTAGCCGCGAGGCGGTGTAGGCACCGGCACTGGAGAACGCCGCCGCGACGACGAAGGCTCCGAGTAGCGCGCGCCAGTTCAAGGGCGTCTTGGGGAAGAGCCGGATAGCCGCCGATGCGGTACCCGACAGCGCGGCGAGTTTATTGGTGCCCAGCGCGGTCGCCGGGGTCATCCCGGGGAAGACGAGCAGCAACACCGGGATGAGAACGAGTCCGCCACCACCCACAACCGCGTCGACCCAGCCGGCGGCGGCCGCTGCACTGAGAAGCAGCGTGAGCGTAGGGGCATCCACAGGGTCAGAGATTACGGATGGAACCGAATCGCTGTGGTTCCCCTCCTATCTATGTGAACCGAAATCAGCGAACGTTCTGTCCGGGTGGTTATCCACATGCCCGAAGAGGACGGAACGCCCGGGCTCGTCGGGGGCTCGTATCAGATATGGACTACTGCCTTGGTGGGGGAGACGGGGTCGTCACGGCGTGGGAAGCGCCACCCAATGTCGACCTGGACGGTGACGGGATTCTCGACGCGGTGCGCCTGGATTTCGATGGCGACGGGTTGTTCGACGACGTGATGTGGGATGCCGACGGTGACGGATCGGCCGACCACAGCGTCCTCGATGTGGACAACGACGGCAGGCCTGAGGCGTACTTCACCGATGATGGCTTGGGCACGTGGGCGTTTCACGTGGAACGAAGCGGATCGATCAGCTGGTTCGGTCTGGACGGTGTCGAACACACCGGTGGCGCAGCCGATGTCGACGGGGATGGCAGACCCGAGCAGCTGCTCGACGTTGATGGCGATGGCGACGCCGAAAGAGCTTTCCGCAACAGCGAATCCGGATCATCCGTCTATGCCGACACTACTGGTGACGGTCGCTGGGATGTCGAGCTTATCGACGTTGACGGCGATGGCGCCGCCGATGCGGCCAGGCCGCTGGGGCCTCCGCGTCCGTCAGCGCAGAATGCGGTCGAAGGCCCGCCCTAGCGCCGCTGTCCACGCGACCGTGGGATCGGACTCGCCGGCCACCCATACCGGATGGTCGAGGCTGAGCCGTCCATCGCAGGTGGTGATGAAGAAGCTCGGCGGAGCAGTTGTGGCTCGACCAGTGCGCAGGCCGCCTGCGGAGGCCCGAAAGTCGTCGACTCGCAGTTCGTCGGGCAGGCGCAACGCGGGAATGCGTCCCCAGTTCGTGACCATGAGGGGATTCGATATGGGCTCTCGCCAGATATCTCGCGGCGAAAGCAACGCGCGATGCGTTGTGCGGCGGGTGAGGCCTTCGGCGAGAGAGTCCAACACAGCGTGTCCGATGCGCGCGGGGTCATCCTGCACCCCGATCTCGACGGCCGTAGTGTCCGAGCCCTGGATGACGGTCCCCGCCTCGGCCGCGAGGGGCGGCCCCACCCGCGCACGCAGATCCACCGAGGACACCACGCCGTATTCTTCTGACCCGTTCGATCCGGAAAGGTCGTGAGCGGCAATCACAATCGCGGCGCAAACGATGCCGTGCACCGTGAGACCCGCCGCATGAGCGGCGGCGAATAGTCGTGCGGTGTCGTGGTGCCCGAGACGGGTGCGTCCATGCCGGACCGTCACAGCAGCGGCGGCTTCGCGCGGGACCTCCGGTGGATCCGATTTCTGCGGCTCGGGTATGGCGAACCCGCGGTCGGTGAGGAATTGTTCCAGCGACATGGCCAGCGGATGCGCGGCGATCGTCCCGGGCCGGCCCGTCTCGACCACGCGGGTATACAACGCGCACAACGTTTCCAGATAGCGCAGCGAGGCGGCGGCATCGGCGATGCTGTGATGGGTCAGCAGGGTCAAGCGAAAGTCGTTGTCATGCTGGGCCACATCCACGGCGCACACCGCATCGGCGTCGACGACGGTGAAACCCGTCGCGGGCAGGCCGGTGACTGTCCCCACCCGCAGCGCGGGCGCGCGGTGAGCCTGCCGCAGGGCGTAGCCGCGTTCATGGGGAACGATCTCGGCGTTCAGCACCGGATAGCTCGCCAACAGCGCGTCGAAAGCTGTTGTCAGGGCGTCGACAGGTGTCGCCGCCGGGTCCGGTCAGCTCCACGCGGAATGGCTCGGCCGGGGCGGGTAGTGAATGCACCGAGAAGGCGTAGTCCCGGGTTCGAACACCTGCCGCAGGGCGTAGCCGCGTTCATGGGGAACGATCTCGGCGTTCAGCACCGGATAGCTCGCCAACAGCGCGTCGAAAGCTGTTGTCAGGGCGTCGATATCGAGCACGCCGTTTCCGAACGCCGAGTACGCGACGGTGCTGCGATTGCCCGCGAACATCGCCTCCGAGCTATCGAGCAGGCGGTGGAACACCTAACCGAGCAGCTGCTATCCGCGGCCTTCACCGGGCGGGCCGGCGAAGGCCTGTGCGATGGACAGCCACTTCTGTGCGTCCTCGCCGGTGGCCCACAGATCCAGCTCGGCGCGGGGACGGCGCTGGGTCACCAGGTAGCAGAAATCGATCGCGGATCCGGTGACGCGCTGCGCGGCATCTTCGGGACCCCAGGCCCAGGTGTCGCCGCCGGGTCCGGTCAGCTCCACGCGGAATGGCTCGGCCGGGGCGGGTAGTGAATGCACCGAGAAGGCGTAGTCCCGGGTTCGAACACCAAGGTGAGCAATGGATTTCAGCCGAGCGGTGGGCGCGGGAACCACTCCGAGCGCGTCGGCGACGTCAAGCGCGTGCGCCCACGTCTCCATCAGGCGTGCCGTGCCCATGGAGGCGGAGCTCATCGGCGGCCCGTACCAGGGGATCTTCACTCCGTCCGGCACGGCGCGCAGCGCGGCATGCAATTGATTGCGGGTATCGCGCCAGCGGGTGAGCAGCTCGGCCGGAGGGGTCTGCGCGGTCTCCTCGGCGGCCTTGTCCACGAATCCGAAGGGATCGGCCAGCGCCTTGGGCAGCTCGTTGGCGAAGCCCTCCGGATCGGTGACCGCTAGCAGCGACTGCGCGTCGGTCCAATGCAGATGTGCGATCTGGTGGGCGATCGTCCAGCCCGCCGCTGGAGTGTCGCGGGCCCAGTCCTCTGCGGACAGCGGTGCCACGAGGACGTCGAGTCCATCGCTCTCGTCGCGCAGGTCATCGATGACAGCGTCAGCGGTCGAGGTCACGGGCGTGTCCTTCCGGGTCGGTGTGATTCGGTTCGGCCGGGCTGGGCCAAAGGGTCCGGGTCATGTGCACGATCAGGCCGATCAAGTAGATCACTGCACCGGAGAAGGCCAGCCAGTGCGCATGCGCGATGAAGGCGGCGGCCACGCTCATGGCACCGGTGAAGGTCACCCAGAACAACGAGTCCTGCACGGCGAATACGTGTCCGCGCAGGGCGTCATCGACATCGGTCTGCATGCCGACATCGGCGCACAACTTGATCACCTGTCCCGCCATCCCGAGGCCGAACGCGGCACCGAGCACGATGGGCACGTAAAGACCGGAGGCCATCAGCTGCAGGACAACCGCACCGCCAAGAGCCATGCCGAGGGTCCGCCCACGGCCGAATCGCCGCAGCAGGGCCGGGGTGGAGACCGTTCCCAGGAATGAGCCGATACCGGTGCACGCCAGGAACAACGCCGCGGCGCCGATCCCGGCGAACAGCGATGCGTTGTTACGCACCAGGACCAGGACCAGCAAGGTGTTGATGCCGAACACCATGCGGTGGGCGGCCAGACCGATGAGGGCATCAAACACCGAGGGTGTGCTGACGATGGTGCGGGCACCGTGCACCCAGCCGGTGGCCACGGCGTAGACAGCTGAACCGTGCACAGCGCGCACGCTGTCATCCGGGCCCAACCGGTCGCCGGGAAAGCCCGAGGCCACCCAGGCCGCTGCCGTTGCCGGCACGATCACCAGGAAAATGACTGTGGCAGAACCCAAGTCCCCGGCCCCGAAGACGGCGCGCAACATCAGCATGAAGTTGGCACCCGCGAAGGTGGCGGTGGCGCCGACGGCGGTGGCCACCGAGTTCATGGTCGCCACTTGGTCGCGAGGCACCACATGGGGGAGGGCAGCCGATAGACCAGATGTCACGAAGCGGGTGACCCCGTTGACGATCAGCGCACCCAACAGCAGCACCACATCGCCGGCGCTGAAGGCCAGTGCGATGCCGACGAGGGCCACGAGCAGTACCCGGAGCAGGTTGGCGCAGATCAAGACCGCGCGCCGGTCCCATCGGTCCAGTAGCGCACCCGCGAACGGACCGATCGCCGAATAGGGCAGGAACAGCACCGCGAACGCGCCGGCGATGGCCCACGGCTCGGCCTCACGCTCGGGGTTGAACAGCAGCGCCCCCGCCAGCCCCGCCTGAAAGAGTCCATCGCTGAATTGGGTGAGCAGCCGCACCCACACGAGCCGCCCGAAGTCGGGGAGATCCTGGATGGCGTGCCACAAGCTCAGCGGCGAGTGGCGCGCATTCATGTGAGTCGCTTTCGTATGTGGAGATCGGGTTACTCGAAGTACAGGCGGCGGGAATTAGGCGCACCGCTTAACGCCCACACTACAAATGTGTAGCGGTTGGCTGAGCACAAGTCATGAAACGGCAAACGATGTCATGATATTGAGGTGGCGCACGGCGACGAGCCCGAAGAGGGCGAGGCATATGGCGAGGGCTACATCGCGCCGCCCGCACATCGCCTGCGGGCAGGTACCTTACTGGTCGCCAATACCAACCTGTTCGAGCCGACCTTTCGGCGCAGCGTGATCTTCATCGTCGAACACAACGACGGCGGCACGCTGGGTGTGGTGCTCAACCGCCCAAGCGAGACCGCGGTGTACAACGTGTTGCCGCAGTGGGCCAAGCTCGCCAGCAAGCCCAAGACGATGTTCATCGGCGGTCCGGTCAAACGCGATGCGGCGTTGTGTCTGGCGACTCTGCGGGCCGGGGTCAGCATCGAGGGTGTGAAGGGTCTGCGCCACGTGGCGGGCCGTATGGCCATGGTCGATCTGGATGCCGAGCCCGAGGACATCGCCCCGCTGGTGGAGGGTGTCCGGGTTTTCGCCGGTTACTCGGGGTGGACGATCGGTCAGCTGGAGGGCGAGGTTGAGCGCGACGATTGGATCGTGTTGTCCGCGCTGCCGTCCGATGTGCTGACCGATGCGAGCCATGACCTGTGGGCCACAGTGCTGCGGCGGCAGCCGCTGCCGTTGTCGTTGTTGGCGACACACCCCATTGACGTCAGCCGCAACTAGATCTACAGGTCGTCGCCGACCGACGGATCCGGGGGGATGACGGCCCGGCAGAAGTCCTCACCGAATGGCGTCAGGTGGATGCTGCGGCGGACGGTCTTATGCGCACGGCCCGCGCGGCGGCACGCCGCGACCACATCTGGCTGCACCTCCAAGACCTGATAGCGCTCGGCCGCAACCGCTTCCGGAGATGCGCGAACCAGGCCGAGGCGCACGAGGTTGTTGGTGTAAGCGTTATTGCGGTCGGTGTAGCGGCAGCCGGATCGTTCCGCGACCATCGAGAGGCCCTCGGCGATCATCTCCGAGCCGACGTCAAACGGACGGCTGGTGCGTACGTCCACCACCGGCTGTGCGCCGTGCGCGGCCAGGAACCGCAGGATGCGTGCCTCGTCGGGTGCCAGCTGATTGAGAATGCGGGCATAGGCGGGATGGGTGTCCTCAACGTCCGAGACATCGGCTGAGCGCCGCAGCAATTCGGCACCCCGGCGGCGCAATTCGTCGCAGTCGGGCGAACCCGACTCGGTGATGTCGATGGTGACCCGAGACGGTGCGGGCCGTTGTGGCTTGGTGATGGTGAGTCCGGTGGAATCGGTGGGCAGCTGCAACGCGTCTCGCACGGCACCCAGGACATGCTCGGTGGCCGACAGGGCGATATCGGTGGCCGACCGGCCGGCCCGGACGTCGTCGATGATCTTGGTGCCGGTGGTGGTGGCGATATCGGCCGACCACTTCACGCCGCGCCACCAGGTTTTCGCGGCCAGCATGGCCACGCCCTGGACAACGCGATCGGGCCGCAGCGGCTGATTGTTGTGCGCGGGTACGGGCGTGTTATTGCTCATCGGGCATCATCTTGTCAGGTCGATTCGGGACACGTGTC
Organism: Mycobacterium sp. D16Q16; assembly: GCF_002013745.1. Taxonomy (NCBI): domain Bacteria; kingdom Bacillati; phylum Actinomycetota; class Actinomycetes; order Mycobacteriales; family Mycobacteriaceae; genus Mycobacterium; species Mycobacterium sp. D16Q16. Next base: position 70,054 of record NZ_MAEY01000006.1, on the reverse strand, counting down.
ACCCTGCTGGCGGGAAGATGAGCAGGTGGGCCAGGCCGCCGGCCGCACCGAGGACGGCGCCGTGTACGAAGAGCAACCACTCGTCCTGTTTGACCGCCGAGCGCAGCAACTCGTTGAAATCATCGAGTGAGAGCTTGTGCATCTGGGTCGAGACGAAGGCGCCGATCTTGCCTTGGCGCTGTTTGTTGAACTCCGGATCGGAAAACGCCAAGGGCGCGAATTCGGTTGCCTCGATGGTGACGGACTCGGTGATCTGGTCGTATTGGCGCCGACCAACGGCTACTCGAATGGCGCGGCGGGCAGGCCCAAGCGCTTGCTCCAGCGCCGGCCGGATGCCGTCGGCCAGCATCTGCCGGGTGCGGTCCGACCGCGGTCCGTTGAGCATCTCGTTACCGATGTTCTCCAGGGTGATGACGTTCTCGGAGATGGTGCGGGCGTACTCCTCTGAGATCTCCGACTTGCGCTTGATGAACAGACCCTGACGCCACGGCACCCACTTGTTGGGATGCACGGGTTCGAAAATCATGGTGATGCCGAGGTAGTTGACGATGTAGCCGATGACGATGCCGCCCAGCGGCAGCACGATCCACGGTGTCCACCAGTGGTGCGGAACCGAATGCAGGATCGCGACGAGAACGAAGCCCATGGGGTAGCCGAAGTAGAAACCGAAGTTCTGCATGAACTGCAGCTCTTTGTGCCCCATGGTCCGGAAGATGTCGTTGAGCAGCTTGGGATGAGCGGTGAGGTATCGGATGATCATCAGCTTGGCGTCGACGAGTTGCCCGATGTTCTCGCCGATTTGATCGGTCATGTTCTTGACGATCTGCGGCAGCTGATTCTCGATGCGCTTGAACATCATCTCCCGCAATGCCGGTGGCAGGTTGTGCCACAGCTGCGGGTCCTCGCGTTCCATGATCTTGGTGATGACGCTGCGGATCTCTGTTTTGGCAATCAGTGCAAGGTGATTCGCGATGAGGTCCGGTTCGAGCTGCTCGTAGAAGTCCGAGATGCTACCGAGCTTGGCAAGGCTCTTGTCGACGGCGATGCTGGCCATCTTTTCCGCACGTGACGGCACAATGCCCTGCCATCCGAACCGTCCGTCGGAGGTGATGGCGGGGATGACCTGTACGCGGCGAGGCAGGAAGGCGTACAGGGTGCGCAGCCCGGGGATGCGCCAGCCGTAGAAACGCAAGGGTGCGAACAGCATCAGCACACCGGTCCAGTTGGTGATGTACCCGATGATGCCGGTGAACAACGGCACGGTGAGCAGATCCACCATCAGTTGGTCGTCGCGATAGATGTACGCGGCGATACCGGAAGCGAGCGTGAGAACACCAACGAGGATGAACTTGACCATCTGCTTGGTGTCTTTCACGGCTCCCTTTCTGACCACACCTGTCTACGAGTGCCCGGGAACATAACACCAAAAAATGGGCCGACATGGGCGAATACGGATCACATTCAGATGAGGTAGCGCCGACGTGTCTAAAGATTGGACATGTCAGGGCCGCGCGCACACGGATGAGCCGCTTGCGCCAAGACCGTCACGGCCGGAAGCGGTGGCACTGGGGCAGCCGCCGCAGGAACTACCGCAGCCGCCCGAGGACGACATCTGTTGTGCGGCGGTGGTGTATCGCGCGACCTGCCAGGCTGCCGCACCCATTGTCGCGATGGCAGCGGCGCCACATACCACCAGTCCCACCAAACCAATTGCGGTGGAACCGAATAGTGCGGCAAGCGCGCCGGCAGCGAGGATCACGGCGGCCGCCGCCTGGGCGGGTGCGAGCATGCGCTGAGGGCTGCCGTGCGGTGCCCGCAGGAACGCCGCCACGGACAGCGCAGCCAGCAGCCCGGCCAGGGCAATGGTCACGAGGGCGGCGATCAACACCCGCTCAGTTTAAGCGGGATGCGAGGCCGGTTATGCCGCGGGCGGCGCCGGTGGGATCAGCGGAGGCAGGGTGGGCAGGGGTGGCAGTCCCGGAACCCCCGGCGCCGGCGAAGGCGGTGCGTTGGGGTCCGCGGGCACGGGCGCCCCCGGAGCAGGCGTGACGGGCGCGCCGGGCACGGCGTCCGGGTCGGCGAGCGCATTGGGATCGGCCGCCGGCGCGGTGACCGGCGCGGCATCTCCGAAACGCAGCCCGTTGACGATCAGGTCGGTGGCGGGAGCTTCGGCGATGGCGTTGCCCACGGTCGTGGTGACGGCCAGCTGGACCAGGTACCGGTCTTTACCTTGCGTGATGATCGCGGCCCGGCGCGAGGTGTTGAGGGTCTCACCGTCCTGACGGAAGGTGCCTTCCACGATCGAGGACGGGGCGCCCTGGTAGGTGACCAGCGAGGCGTCGGTCGGCTGCCAGCCCTGCAGCGACTTGACCTCGACGGGACCATGGGACACGGCCTCGTTGGTGTCGAACTCGCCGACAAGCTTGCTCATCGTGACCTGTGCGTTGGACTGGTAGAGCCCGGTGCCGTTGGCCTTGCTGACAATCACCTGGTAGGCGTTGGGGACATTGGGATCGGGCACGTTCGCCCAGTTGTTCGGTATCGGGATGCTGATGCGGGGTGCGCCGTGGCTGTTCTTGGTCAGCGGTTCCAGCTTGACGTTCTTGGAAGCGAAGAACTCCGCAAGCGTGCCCTCGTTGGCGGGTGCGAGCCCGCTGATCGGCGCGGAAGGCTGCAGCGGATTCGTTGACGCCGTGGGCGCCGCCGCCGGTGCGACGGGAGCCGACGTGGCGGCGTTCGGAGTGGCCACCGGTGCCGGGGGCACAGGCTGTGGGTCCGCCAGCGCGATGGCGGTAGTCCCGGCGAGCAGCGCCGCAACGGAGGCCGTGGCCGCCGCGAACCTGACTGAATACCGTTTGGTCGTCACCTTCTTTGTCCTTCCGGCTCTGTCCAATGCGTTGTGTGAGTTGTCTGCGCGTTGTGGACGACAACCGTGAACGCGGAGGTGTCGACCGCGATGTCGACAGGCAGGTTCTCGGTTGTGGCGGTCCCGAAGTTAATGAGCGCAGCTGAGAAACCACCCCGGACACCCCCGGAAGTGGCCGGATTGTGACCAGAGTGATTAACTCTCGTCGCCAAAGCGGCGATTTCTGTTCGCTGAGCTGCCGCATTTACCCTTGATGCGTGACTGAAGCCCAGCAGGACGCCGGCAGAGCTATTGAGGAAACCGCTGAATTCCCCAAGCATCGCTACTCGGCGCAGCTCGCTGGGCAGATCGAGCGCGACTGGCAACAGAGCTGGGCCGACCGCGGCACCTTCCACGTCCCGAACCCAGTGGGGGCGCTGGCACCGGCCGACGGCACCCCGATTCCCGCGGACAAGATGTTTGTCCAGGACATGTTCCCGTACCCGTCCGGTGAGGGGCTGCACGTCGGACACCCGCTGGGCTACATCGCGACGGATGTCTATGCCCGCTTTCACCGGATGCGCGGCGCCAACGTGCTGCACGCACTGGGGTTCGATGCGTTCGGGTTGCCCGCCGAGCAGTACGCGGTGCAGACCGGCACACACCCGCGGGTGCGCACCGAGGCCAACATCGTCAACTACAAGCGTCAGCTGGGGCGGCTCGGACTGGGCCATGACTCACGCCGCAGCTTCGCGACCACCGACGTCGACTTCTATAAGTGGACTCAGTGGATTTTCCTGCAGATCTACAACGCCTGGTACGACGTCGATGCCCAGCGGGCCCGCCGCATCGACGAGCTGATAGCCGAATTCGATTCCGGTGTACGTACGCCTGCCGACGGCACGGTGTGGGGCGAGCTGAGCGATGGCGAGCGCGCCGACCTCGTCGACTCATACCGCCTCGTGTACCAATCGGATTCGATGGTGAACTGGTGTCCTGGACTGGGCACCGTGCTGGCCAACGAAGAGGTCACCTCGGATGGCCGCAGCGAGCGCGGCAACTTCCCAGTTTTCCGTAAGCGGTTGCGGCAGTGGATGATGCGCATCACCGCGTACTCCGACCGGCTTATCGAAGACCTGGAATACCTGGACTGGCCCGACAAGGTCAAGGCGATCCAGCGCAACTGGATCGGCCGATCACAGGGCGCGTCTGTGTTGTTCCCCGTTGCGGGCGTGGGCGATATCGAGGTGTTCACGACCAGACCCGACACACTGTTCGGTGCCACCTACCTGGTGCTGGCCCCTGAGCACCCGCTGGTCGATTCGCTGGTCGGTGACAGCTGGCCGGAAGGGACCGACGCGAGGTGGACCGGTGGTCAGGACTCGCCGCATGCGGCGATCGACCAGTACCGGCGCTCCATCGCGGCCAAGAGCGATCTGGAACGTCAAGAGAACAAAGAAAAGACAGGCGTATTCACCGGCGTGCATGCGACGAATCCGGTGAGTGGTGATCCGGTGCCGGTCTTCATCGCGGACTATGTGCTGGTGGGCTACGGCACGGGCGCCATCATGGCGGTGCCGGGGCATGACCAGCGCGACTGGGATTTTGCGCACGCCTTTGGTTTGCCTGTGCGGGAGGTGATTTCCGGTGGTGATGTCACGGAGGCCGCATACACGGGTGACGGCGTGCTGGTGAACTCCGACTACCTGAACGGGCTGGACGTCGTCGCGGCGAAGGCCGAGGTGACCCGCCGGCTGGTCAACGACGGACACGGCGAATCACGCATCGAATACAAGCTGCGCGACTGGCTCTTCGCGCGTCAGCGCTACTGGGGCGAGCCGTTCCCGATCGTCTACGGCGAGGACGGGCGACCGCACGCGCTGGGCGAGGACGTGCTGCCCGTCGAACTGCCAGAGGTCGAGGACTACGCACCGGTGTCCTTCGATCCCGACGACGCGTCGACCGAACCGTCGCCCCCCCTTTCCAAGGCCACCGATTGGGTGAGCGTCGAGCTGGACCTGGGAGACGGACTCAAGCAGTACTCGCGGGATACCAACGTGATGCCACAGTGGGCTGGCAGCTCGTGGTATGAGCTGCGCTACGCGGACCCCGACAACGCGGAAGCCTTCTGCGACAAGGAAAACGAGGCCTACTGGCTGGGTCCACGCCCGGCCGAGCACGGTCCGAATGATCCCGGTGGCGTCGACCTGTACGTCGGCGGCATGGAGCACGCCGTGCTGCACCTGCTGTACTCGCGGTTCTGGCACAAGGTTCTCTACGACCTCGGGCACGTCAGTTCCCGGGAACCGTATCGACGGCTGCTGAACCAGGGCTACATCCAGGCCTACGCCTACACGGACGCGCGCGGCATGTATGTCCCGGCCGCCGAGGTGGTTGAGGAGGGCGGAACGTTCTTCTGGGCCGGTCCGGAGGGGAAAGTCGAGGTGAAACAAGAGTTCGGCAAGATCGGTAAGAGCCTCAAGAACTCGATCTCACCGGATGACATTTGCGACAACTACGGTGCCGACACCCTGCGTGTGTACGAGATGTCAATGGGCCCTCTGGAGCTGTCACGCCCTTGGGCGACGAAGGATGTCGTTGGCGCACATCGGTTCCTGCAGCGGGTGTGGCGTGCGGTGATCGATGAGGAGACCGGCGAGATCCGAGTTACCGACGACGACCTGACGAGTGAAGACACGCTGCGGGCGCTGCACAAGACGATCGCTGGAGTCACCGAAGACTATGCGGCCCTGCGTAATAACACCGCTGCGGCCAAGTTGATCGAGTACACCAACCACCTCACCAAGGAGTACCCGGAGGGTGCCCCGCGCGCGGCGGTGGAACCACTGGTGCTGCTGCTCGCGCCACTGGCGCCGCACCTGGCCGAGGAGCTGTGGAGCCAGCTCGGGCGCGACGTGTCGTTGGCCCACGGGCCCTTCCCGGAATCCGATGAGCGATGGCTGGTGGCCGACACTGTCGAGTACCCGATCCAGGTGAACGGCAAGGTACGCGGCCGCATCACGGTTGCTGCCGATGCACCGGCGGACGATATCGAGGCGGCGGCGCTCGCCGAGGAGAAGGTGCTGGAGTTCCTGGCGGGTGCCACTCCGAAGAAGGTCATCGTGGTGCCGGGTCGCATGGTGAATCTGGTCGTCTAGGGCGCTCGCTCAGATAGAGCCTTCCATTTCAAGATCACGGGGGCCAGGATGGGCAGATGGACGCACACAATACCGACGCCGGGGTGATGCCGGGTTTGGCGGCCGTTGCCGAGGCGGTCGCAGCCACGATCCGTGCAGGTGATCGCGGTAAGGGTGAATTCCTGGCCTACCTGAATCAGGCGCTGCCATACAGCGACACCTGGTGCCTGCCCCTGCGCCACCGCGACGACAGCTGATTTAGTTCTGCCGCACTACGATCTGGTGCACACGCGCGTCGCGCGGAAGGTTCACGGCATCGGCGACCAGCTGCGCCACGGACTCGGGCCGCATGTAGTCGGCCGGATCGTACGCGCGCCCTTCATGTTCGGTGAGCTCTTGCTGCATGGGTGTGCTGATCCGGCCGGGATGCACCGAGGTCACCCGAAGCAGCGGTTCCTCGGCGCGGAGCACATCGGCGAATCCGCGCAACGCGAACTTGCTCGTCGAGTACGAGCCGATGCCCGGGTGTGCGTTGATCCCCGCTCCGGAATTGATGAAGACCACGTCGCCCTGCGCCGCGCGCAGGGCGGGAAGAAGCGCCTGGGTGAGCGCTACCGGTGCTAATACATTGACCTCAAAGGTCTTTCGCCAGTCGGCCAGCTTCGAGTCGGCGATCGTCGCCGGGTAGGAAACCCCGGCGTTGTGCACCAGTAGGTCGAGTTCGCCGATATCGGCAGCGGCCGTCAGCACCGCGTTCTCGTCGCCCAGGTCAACCGGCCACGCGGTCGCGCCCAATCCCGCGGCCAACTCGTCGAGCCGTCCGGAGGGCCGTCCACCAAGCAGGAGTGCATGTGTAGGGGCGAGTGCGCGCGCGATCGCGGCGCCGAGTCCGCCGCTTGCGCCGGTGATGAGAGCCAGGGGCATGCGCGCCAGGCTAGCCTCCTTCCGCCAAATGTCGACCTCGGGCGGCTTCTCCTGGCACTTTCGCACCGAAACTGCGCTTTCGGCGAGAGGGAATGGCGGGGTACGCCGCACAATGGACGGATGCCATCCCACCCGATGTTCACTCCCACGCAGCTGGCCGCGCGTGCGGCGTACCTGCTCAGAGGAAATGACCGGGGAACGATGACCAGTGCCGCACCCAAGCTGTACCCGCATATGTGGAGTTGGGACGCGGCGTTTGTGGCGGTGGGGCTGGCGCCGCTGAGCGTCGAACGTGCCGTCACCGAACTCGACACCCTGCTCTCCGCGCAATGGGCCAACGGGATGATCCCGCATATTGTCTTCGCCAATGGTGTCGACGGCTACTTTCCCGGGCCGGCACGCTGGCAGACTTCGACACTGGCCGCGAACGCGCCGTCGAACTATCAGACCTCGGGTATCACCCAGCCGCCAGTACATGCCATAGCGGTGCAACGCATTTTGGACCACGCGCGCCGCCGGGGCCGTAGTGCCCGGGGGATCGCCGAGGCCTTCCTGGACCGGCGCTGGGCCGACTTGATGCGGTGGCATCGTTGGCTCGCGGAGGCGCGAGATCAGAACCAGCACGGTCGAATCACCCTGTACCACGGGTGGGAATCGGGGATGGACAACTCGCCGCGTTGGGACAGCGCGTACGCCAATGTGGTTCCGGGCGAGCTGCCGCCGTATGTGCGGGAGGACACCGCGATCATCACCGACGCCTCGCAGCGCCCCAAGGACGCCGAGTACGACGTGTACCTCTGGCTGCTCGAAGAGATGAAATCGGTGGGGTACGACGATGCCCGCCTGCCGGACGTGATGAGTTTCGTCATGGAGGACGTGTTCGTCTCGGCCATCTTCGCGGTGGCCTGCGAGGTGCTGGCCACCATCGGCGAGGAGCACGCCCGGCCGCGCGCTGATGTGCGCGAACTGCACGGCTGGGCCGATCGATTCCGGCGTGGAGTTGTCGATACCACCGAGGAACGTAGCGGTGCGGCAAGGGATTTCGATGTCAAGACCGGGAAGTGGGTGGCAACCGACACGGTGGCCATGTTCGCGCCGCTGCTCTCCGGTGGTCTGCCGCGCCCGCAGGAGCTGGCACTGCTGAGGCTGTTGGAGGGTCCGCGATTCTGCGGTCATCCTGACCTGCGATACGCGCTGGTCCCGTCGACGTCGCCGGTGTCTCGGGACTTCCGTCCGCGCGAGTATTGGCGGGGTCCGGTCTGGCCGGTGCTCACCTGGCTGTTCTGTTGGGCGTTCGAGCGGCGCGGATGGAGTGAACGTGCGTTCCTGCTACGGCAGGAAGGATTGCGTCAGGCGGGTGACGGATCCTTTGCGGAGTACTACGAGCCGTTTACCGGCGAGCCGTTGGGCAGCATGCAGCAATCCTGGACGGCCGCAGCGGTTCTGGACTGGCTGGGCTGAGCATCAGTCCTGCCCGGCGAGGCGGCGCAGCAGTGGGGTCATCCGGAATGCGACCAATTCGTGCATCGCGATCGCGATGGACGTGCGGGTGATGCCCGGGATATCGAGGATGTTTCCCGCGATGCGGTAGAGGTCGTCGCTGTCGACCGCCACCACCTTGATCATCAGGTCATCGGCGCCCGCCAGGCCGTGTACCTGCACGATCTCCGGTACGTCGGCGAGCGCTACTCCGATGGTTCTCAGCTGGTGCTGGTCGATGCGAGCCGTCACGTAGGCCGTCATGGGATAGCCCATCGCCCGCGGCACGATCTGGTGGTCGATACCGGCTAGCGCTTCGTGCTGGTCCCAACGGGTGAGCCGTGCCTGCACGGTGTTGCGGGACAGATTCAGACGCTGCGCCAGCTCCACTCCGGACGCGCGGGGTGTTTGCGTGAGCGCGAGTAACAACTTGGCGTCGGTGGCGTCGAGAGTGGTCATAGCGCGCAGTATCGCACAGAACGGCACGGCAATTATGGGCAGAATGCGCAATGTGACACGCATCGGTTGCGCAGTATGACTATCTGATGCACTGTGAGTCATGACACAACCACAGGGTGGTGGTCATCGGTAGGCGGTGCTTCACTGCGTTAGCGAGGCGGGTATGGAAACCATCCAGCTCCTGGATCCGGAAGGCAACCGGGTCGAGAATTCGGCGTACACGCCGCTCGTCGCTGATGTCAGCGACGAGCAGCTTGTGGCGCTGTATGAGGACATGGTGGTGGTCCGCCGCATCGACACCGAGGCCACGGCTCTGCAGCGTCAGGGTGAGCTCGCGCTGTGGGCACCGCTGCTGGGCCAGGAGGCCGCGCAGGTGGGCTCCGCGCGTGCGCTGGCGCACGATGACTTCGCCTTCACCAGCTTCCGTGAGCACGGTGTCGCGTACTGCCGCGGCGTCGAACCCACCGCCATGCTCCAGTTCTGGCGGGGTTCCACCCAGTCGGGATGGAATCCCCGCGACCACAACGTCACCGCACCCGCGATCATCGTCGGCGCGCAGACGCTGCACGCCACCGGATACGCCATGGGCGTCAAGTTCGATGGGTCGGATACCGCGGTCATCGCGTACTTCGGCGATGGCGCCACCAGTCAGGGCGATGTATCGGAGGCGTTCGCCTTCGCGTCGAGTTTCGGTGCGCCCGTTGTCTTCTTCTGTCAGAACAATCAGTGGGCCATCAGCGAGCCGGTCCGGGTGCAGAGCCATCTGCCACTGGCGGCGCGCGGCACCGGATTCGGTGTGCCGGGAATTCAGGTGGACGGCAACGATGTGCTCGCGGTGATGGCCACGACACGGGCGGCGCTGCGGCGCGCGCGGGAGGGCAGTGGGCCCACTCTCATCGAAGCGGTCACCTATCGGATGGGACCGCACACCACCTCCGATGACCCCACCAAGTACCGCAACTCTGCCGAGCTCGAGGAATGGCGCGCCAAGGACCCGCTGTCGCGGGTGGAAAAGTACTTGGCGCGGCGAGGAGCCCTGACGGATTCGGACACGCAGCGCATCGCGGCCAGGGCCGATAAGGTCGCCGCCGAGATGCGCGCGGGGTGCCTCGGCACGATCGAGCCGACCGCCGCGGACATGTTCAATCACGTATACGCAGAACCACACTCGCTTGTCGCAGCGGAACGTCGTGACTATTTGGAATACCTTGCGGGATTTGAAGATGAAGGGATCGCATCATGACCAGAATGACCATGTCCGGTGCCCTGAACGCGGGTCTGCGTGCGGCCCTGGAAGACGACGACAAGGTGATCGTCATGGGGGAGGACGTCGGCAAGCTCGGCGGTGTCTTCCGGGTCACCGACGGGTTGCAGAAGGACTTCGGGGACCATCGGGTCATCGATACGCCGCTCGCCGAGTCCGGAATCATCGGTACCGCGGTGGGTTTGGCCATGCGTGGATATCGCCCCGTGTGTGAGATCCAGTTCGATGGCTTCGTGTACCCGGCCTTTGACCAGATCGTCAGTCAGGTGGCCAAGCTGCACTACCGGACCAAGGGGGTAGTGGGCATGCCGTTGACCATCCGCATCCCGTTTGGTGGCGGAATCGGTGCGGTGGAGCATCATTCGGAATCGCCGGAGGCATACTTCGCCCACACTGCCGGGCTGCGGGTGGTGGCTTGCGGATCGCCGCAGGATGCTTACGACATGATCCGCCAGTCCGTGGCATGCGATGACCCGGTCATCTTCTTCGAGCCCAAGCGCCGCTACTGGGAGAAGGGTGAGGTCAACCTGGAAGACACAGCGGCTCAGCCCCTTTCCCTGTCCTCTGCCCGTATCGTCCGGCCCGGTACCGCCGCGACCATCGCCGCATACGGTCCGATGGTCGGCGTCGCTACCGCTGCGGCGGATATGGCAGCCGCGGAGGGGGTGTCGATCGAGGTGGTGGATCTGCGCTCCCTCTCGCCGGTCGACTTCGAGACCCTGGAGGCGTCGGTGCGCAAGACCGGACGGCTGGTGGTGGTTCACGAGGCGTCGGTGTTCATGGGATTGGGCGCGGAGATCGCCGCGCGCATCACCGAGCGGTGCTTCTATCACCTGGAGGCTCCAGTCCTGCGCGTCGGCGGCTTCGCCCTGCCGTACCCCGCCAACAAGGTGGAGCACCACTACCTGCCCGATGCTGAGCGCGTGATGGACGCGGTCGACCGCGCCATCGCTGCCTAGGAGAGGTGCGAAATCCATGGCAGTCAAACAGTTTCTGCTTCCAGATCTCGGTGAGGGGCTCACCGAAGCCGATCTGATCTCGTGGAAGGTAAAGGTCGGTGACGAGGTAAAGCTGAACCAGGTGCTCGCCGATGTGGAGACGGCGAAAGCGATGGTCGAGCTGCCCTCACCCTACGAAGGAACTGTGGTGGCCTTGGAGGCGGCCGAGAATTCGACCCTTGCGGTCGGTTCACCGCTGATCTCGATCGAGGTGGCCGGCGCGGAACCGGACGCGCCCGCCAACCTCGTCGGTTACGGTCCGTCGGAATCGAGTGGACTGGCCCGGCGTCGACGTCGTGCGGGAACTGGGGCCGCCGCGCTTGCCCTGGTGGAAGAGACCGGGGCGCCCACACCAGTAGCGGTTCAGCCGGCGGCGTTGGACCAGCCCCGCTCCGCTGCCAAACCGTCGGTTCGTAAGCTCGCCGCCGAACTCGGGGTGACGCTCGACCTGATCAGCGGCACAGGGATCGGGGGCAGCATCACCCGACAGGATGTCGAGGCCTACACCCGCAGCCTCACCGCCCGTGCTCCGCAGGTGGAACCCGCCGCGGCGCCGGTGGGAGGGGAGACACGCATTCCCATCGCGGGCGTCCGCAAGCACACCGCCGCGGCCATGGTGCGCAGCGCCTTCACCGCGCCGCATGTCACCGAGTTCCTGACGGTCGACGTGACCGCGACGATGGAACTGCTTGCCGATTTGAAAGCCAAGTACCCCGATCTCAAGCTCACTCCGATGACACTGGTCGCGCGGATGGTGCTGCTGACCCTGCGGTCGCACCCCTCACTGAACTCCGCCTGGGACGAGCAGGCCGGCGAGATCGTCATCAAGCACTACGTGAACCTCGGAGTCGCCGCCGCGACGGAGCGCGGACTGGTGGTTCCGAACGTCAAGAGCGCCAACGGAATGTCGCTGCGTGAATTGGCGGTGGCCTTCGCGGAATTGGTGAGCACGGCGCGTGAGGGAAAGACCGCGCCCGCCGAGATGACCGGCGGAACGTTCACGCTGACCAACATCGGAGTGTTCGGCATCGATGCGGGCACACCGATCCTCAATCCGGGTGAAGCGGCGATCTTGGCGCTGGGCTCGATCGCCAAACGCCCGTGGGTGGTGAACGGAGAGCTCGCGGTCCGCGATGTCACCACGCTGGCGCTGTCCTTCGACCACCGGCTGGTCGATGGTGAGCAGGGGTCGAAGTTCCTTGCGGATCTGGGTGCGATGTTGACCGATCCACGCATGGCACTGGTGGTGTAGCTACACTCCTAGCAAACCCCGATCGGGGGTTTCGGGGACAGGGGGTGTGCATGCATCGAGGTATCGTGCTGCTGTGCGCGGCGCTTAGTTTGGCTGGTTGCACGCGGATTGCCGATGGTGAGGCGTTGGTGTCGGCGGACAGAGGGAGCATCGGCCGAGAGATTCGGCCGGTTGACGGCAAGCTCGGTGGGCGGTTGCTCACTCCCGAGGAGGTTCGGGAAATTACCGGCCTCCCGAGACTTCTGAAGGTATGGGACCCGGTAGACGGCATGTTCGGGTCGACCGACCCCGGCCTGCCATGCGCGCTGGGTTACTCGCTTGCCGAGGTTGTGCAGTACTCGGGATACGAGGCCGCGCGTATTGAGGGGTACTCGCAAGAGACCGAGGAGGTCAGGGAGTACTCGGTAGCGAACGCGCTGGTCGTCTTCGGTGATACGCGCACCGCGCAGCGTGAGTTTCGGAGATTCGCCGGCCGGATGTCGCAATGTGATGGCGTCACCACGCAGAAGAGGCGTGACGCCGCCGACACCTGGAAGCTGAGCATCACCAGTGCCGATACCGCTGACGAGGTGGCGTGGACGCGTAGCGTGGTCGACTCGAGTTGGACCTGCTATATGGCTGCACGACAGCGAGCCAACTTTGTGGCATCGTCCATGTTCTGCACCCATGGTTCCGATAACAAGGCGGGCGACGTGCTGAACCGATTGACGCTGAAACTCTCGGAGACAGGCTAATGCGCTGGGCGCCAATCATTTTGCTTAGTATGTCGGTGCTGTTTACCTCGTGCACCCATGCGGTCGCGGGTGACGCCGCCGCGCCTGCCAAGCCGGAGAAGCTCTACCCGGTGTTACCACCGAGGCAGGCCGACCTCGAAGATCGCCTGCTGTCGGCATCGGATATTCGTGCGGCAGTGGGCCTTCCGGAGGTCAAGACCATCCCGCCGCTTGACACGGTGCTCTCGACGGCGAACACCGTGTCCGATTGTGCGTACGGATACTCCCTGGCCACACGGCAGCAGTACCTGAGCTTCAGCGCGGCACGCATCCAGGCGTACTCCGAGACCGTCGGAGCGGTGCGCAGGCACACCATCGGCACCGCGCTCATCGCGTTCGAGACCGCCAGTTCGGCGAGCCAGCAGTTCGAGCAGTTTGCCCAGCGCATGTCCAGATGCGATGGAGTGCATGGCTCTACCGCGGTTGCCGGTGTCCAGGAGAGCTGGACGCTCAGCATCGTGCAGAGCGGTCAGGACGAGGTGAACTGGACGCGCACCACCGACAGCTCACCGTGGTCGTGCCGTCTGGTGGCGCGACAGCGCGCGAACTACGTCGCCTCGGTGATGTTCTGCCGACTAGACCCCAACGACGATAAGACCGAAGCGCTGTTCACGTTGTTGCTGGACAAGCTCGCTCGGTGACCGATCGCAGCAGCCCTTGCGTTATCGGTGTCGCGTCTTTAATGTATCGATCGCCACATTAATGGAGGAGACTCGAATGCTGCAGGACAAGGTCGTCGTCGTCACCGGCGGAAGCCGCGGATTGGGGCGAGCGATGGTGCAGGCATTCGCGGCCCATGGCGCCGATGTGGTGATCGCGAGCCGCAAGATCGACTCCTGTAACGAGCTGGCCGCCAAGGTGGAAGCTGAGCATGGACGCCGCGCGCTCCCGGTGGCCTGCAATGTCAGCTCCTGGGAACAATGCGATGAGCTGGTCGAGACCGTGTACCGCGAATTCGGCCGCGTGGACGTATTGGTCAACAACGCGGGGCTGTCCCCGCTGTACCCCAGCCTGGATCAGGTGTCGGAAGCGTTGTTCGACAAGGTGATCGGGGTCAACCTGAAGGGCCCGTTCCGGCTGTCGGCGTCGATTGCCACCAAGATGGCGGCAGGTGCGGGCGGTTCGATCATCAACATCAGCTCGATCGAAGCGGTGCGGCCTGACGCCACCGCCCTGCCGTACGCGGCGGCCAAGGCCGGTTTGAATGCCCTGACCCTCGGGCTGTCGCACACTTTCGGGCCGGCCGTACGCGCCAACACGATTCAGTGCGGGCTGTTCAATACCGATATCGCGGCGGCCTGGCCGGAGGGGTTCGCTGAGGCGCTCATTCCGAGCATTCCGTTGCGCCGCGTGGGGGAACCGGAGGACATCGTCGGCGCGGCACTGTATCTCGCGAGCGAAGCCTCGGCCTACTGCACGGGAACGACAATTCGCCTGGACGGCGGCATCTTGTGACGGAGGCCGGCGCCAAACCGCGGCGGGGCCGGCCTCCCGCGTCCGACGGTGATGCGGCGGCGACCCGTCGGCGGATCATGGATGTGGCGACAGAGCTGTTTGCGGACAAGGGATTTCACGCTACGGGTGTCGCAGAGATTGGTTCGGCGGCGGGCGTACGCGGCGGTGCGCTGTACTATCACATTGGATCAAAAGAGGAACTTCTCTGGGAGATCCTGCGCAGCTACATCGACGAGATGCTCACCGAGGCTGCCCATATCGCGGGTATGAATACCCCGCCGGCCAAGCGCCTGCGCACGCTGATCGGCTCCTACGTCATCCTCATCGTCAAGTACCGCAAGCAGGTCGCCATACAGGTCCGTGACGGTTCCGCGCTGACCGGTGAGCGTGCCGCGGAACTACAGGAACTACGTGACGAGTTGCAGCGCTGCTGGCAGCGCGTCCTCGACGAGGGTCACGAGGCCGGGGTGTTTCGCACGTCCGATCACCTGATCACCAATGCGATCCTCGGGATGCTCAACATGGTGGCGGTCTGGTATCGCGCCGACGGCAAGAGCCCGGCACAGATCGCCAAGCGCATCGCCGACATGGTCTTGGACGGTGTCCAGACGAACCGTCTCGTTGAATCCGAACCGACAGGAAGTGACTGACATGGCATGGGATTTCGAAACCGACCCCGAGTACCAGGAGCTGCTGGACTGGGCCGAGGAGTTCGTCCGCACGGAGGTTGAACCACTCGACTACGTGTTCCCCAATCCGTACGACAAGTCGGACAAAGAAGCCATGGACTACGTACGCCCGCTCAAGGAAGAGGTCAAGCGGCGCGGCCTGTGGGCCTGCCACCTCGGGCCCGAACTGGGCGGCCCGGGCTTTGGGCAGCTCAAGCTGGCGCTTCTCAATGAGATCCTGGGCAGGTCGGTCTGGGCGCCTTCGATATTTGGATGTCAGGCACCCGACACCGGCAACGCGGAGATCCTCGCGCACTACGGTACTGAAGCTCAGAAGGCCACGTATCTGCAGCCGCTGATGGATGGTGATATCGGCTCCTGTTACGTCATGACCGAGCCGCAGGGCGGATCCGATCCGACGCTGTTCAAGACCACCGCGGTGCGCGACGGTGACGAGTGGATCCTGAACGGGGAGAAGTGGTTCAACTCCGAAGCGCGGCACGCGGCCTTCTGGATCGTCATGGCCGTCACCAACCCGGACGTCAGTCCGTACCAGGGCATGTCCATGTTCATCGTCGACCCGAACGCCCCCGGAGTCGAGATCGTCAGAAACATCACCGTGCACGGGTTCAGCGAGGACGAGGCATATACCCGCTTCACCAACGCCCGGATTCCCGCCGAGAACATGCTGGGCGCCGAGGGTGCCGCGTTCGTGATCGCCCAGACCCGTCTGGGTGGAGGTCGCGTGCACCATGCCATGCGGACGGTGGCCCAGGTGCGCAAGGCATTCGACATGATGTGTGAGCGCGTCATCAGCCGGGAGGCGCGTGGCGGCGCCATCGCCAAATTGCAGATGACGCAGGAGCGCATCGCCGACAGCTGGATCGAGATGGAATCGTTCCGTCTGCTGGTGCTCCGCACCGCGTGGCTGATCGACAAGCACCAGGACTATCTGAAGGTGCGTAAGGACATCGCGGCGATCAAGGCCGCCATGCCGAAGGTCATGCACGATGTCGCCCAGCGCGCCCTGCATCTGCACGGCTCGCTCGGGGTGTCCGAGGAGATGCCGCTGGCCAAGATGTTCTTGTACTCGGAGGTGATGGGTCTGGTCGACGGCCCAACCGAGGTGCACAAGGTAACCATCGCTAAGGAGGTCCTCAAGGACTACACCCCGTATGAGGGGCTGTTCCCGCCGAGCCACATCCCGGCGCTGACGGAGAAGGCGCGGGCGCATGTGGCGGCTCGGCTCGAGCACCGGGTGGGCAATCTGTAATGGCCGCACCGCAGCATGTAGATCCGAAAAGCGTTGATTTCGACATTGTTTCGCGCTGGATGGACGAGCAGGGGCTCCCCGCGGGCGAGGTTGCGGATGTCTCCGCGATCACGGGGGGCACGCAGAACATCATGGTGCGGTTCATCCGGGGTGGCCGCGAGTACGTGTTGCGGCGACCACCCAAGCATCTGCGTGAGGCTAGCAACAATGTGATCCGTCGCGAGGCGAGATTGTTGGGAGCCTTACGTGGGCAAGGAGTTCCGGCACCGGAGCTCATCGCGGCCTGCGTCGACGAGACGGTGCTGGGTGGCGCGGTCTTCTACCTGATGGAGCCGGTCGACGGCTTCAACGCCTCGGTTACCCTGCCGGAGTTGCACGCCGGTAGAGCGGATATCCGGCATCAGATGGGATTGGAGGCTGTCGGCGGCATCGCTGCGCTGGGCGCACTGGACTACCAGACGCTGGGACTGGACGGCTACGGAAATCCCGACGGCTTCCTGGAGCGCCAGGTGCCGCGCTGGCTCAAGGAACTCGACTCGTATGCCAAGCGCGAGGGATATCCGGGTCCGGATATCCCGGGCCTGCGGTCCGTCGCGGATTGGCTTGAGCAGCACCGTCCGTCGCAGTGGAAGCCGGGAATCATGCACGGGGATTTCCACCTGGCCAACATGATGTTCCGCAATGACGGCCCGCAGTTGGCGGCCATCGTGGATTGGGAAATGTCGACCATCGGCGATCCGCTGCTGGATTTGGGGTGGCTGCTGGCGACCTGGCCGTCCGAGACCGACGATGCGTCACTGGGCGGGGCACTCGTGCAGGCCGGGAACCTGCCCACGCCCGAGGAACTCGTCGCGCACTATGCCGAACGCACGGATCGCGATCTGAGCGCGATGGACTGGTACACGGTGCTGGCCTGCTTCAAGCTGGGCATCATCCTGGAGGGTACGCATGCTCGTGCCTACGCTGGGAAAGCACCTGTGGCGGTGGGTGATTACCTCCACAGCCTGACTTTGCAGCTGTTCAGGCGGGCGATGGCAATTACCGGGTGACCGGTTCCTCGGGTGACGGGTCGCGGCGCCGGGTCAGGCGCAGTACCACGAAGGCGATCAGGATCACCGCCCAGGACAGCAGGCTGGCCCACAGCTGCGACCGGGTGCCGTCCTGAAAGCCCATGGCGACCAGAATCGCCACGATGGCACCGGCGGTGAGAATCGTCAACACCGGGTAGCCCCACATCTTGACGATCAGCTTATCCGGAGGCGTGCGGGGCCTGAGCACCAGCTGTGATATCGCAATCATGAAGTACACAAAGAGGATTACCGCGCCGGAGGAATTGAGCAGGAACAGGAACACGGTGTCCTCGGCGACGTATGCCAGGATCACGCAGACGAATCCGATGAACGAGGACGCCAGGATGGCGTGCACGGGAACACCGCGAGAATTGACGCGTAGCCAGCTGCGTGGCGCCTCGCCCCGTCCCGCCAACACGAAGAGCATGCGGGAGGCGGTATACATCGCCGAGTTGAGACAGGACAGTACGGCGGTGAGCACCACGATCCGCATGATGTTGTCGGCGTGCGGAATCCCCATGGTCTTGAATGCGGTGACGAAGGGAGAGGTGCCCAGGGTCGGGCTATCCCACGGCACGATCACCGCGATAAGGAAGATTGATCCCACAAAGAAGAGCCCAATTCGGTAGATGACCGAGTTGGTGGCCCTGCTGATGGCCCGCGCGGGGTCCTTGGATTCGGCGGCGGCAATGGTGGCAATTTCCGGGCCGACCATGGAGAACACGACGACCACGATGGCGGAGAAGATCGCACCGGTGCCGTTCGGTGCGAACCCGCCCTTGGTGAGGTTGGAGAAGTCCATCTGCTTATCCGGCCACCAGCCCACGACGAACATGGTGCCGAGGACCAGAAACGCGATGATGGCAAGCACTTTCACGCTCGCAAACCAGTATTCGAATTCTCCATAGGAGCGCACCGAGAAAAGGTTGGTGGCGGTCATGGCCACCATGAGGACTAGTGCGATGAGCCACAGGGGAGTATCCGGCCACCAATCTTGGACGATCTTGCCGCCGGCCACCGCCTCGAACCCGACGACGATCACCCAGAAGTACCAGTAGAGCCAGCCGACCGAGAATCCGGCCCAATCACCGAGTGCGCGGCGGCTGTAGTCGGCGAAGGAGCCGGTCGACGGATTCGCCACGGCCATCTCGCCGAGCATGCGCATCACCAGCACGATGAGCACTCCGGTAATGGCGTAGGTGAGGAAGGCAGCCGGTCCGGCGGCCTTGATGGTCGCACCTGACCCGACGAACAGACCGGCGCCGATCACGCCGCCGATCGCGATCATCGTCAGGTGGCGCTTCTGCAGCGAGTGCTGCAGACCGCCGCCGTCGGGCGTTTCCGCCGTGGTGCCCATGGGGTGTCTCCTTCAGCCGGGTAGGTCGATGTTGCACCCCGTAACCAGATCGTGCAGCGCGTTGCCAGGAATTTCGTTGGGCGGCGGGAGGTTCCTGGTGGTCGTGAAGCACTTTGGTATCTCCACCTCATCGGCCGACGGATACGTGAGTCCGGACGCGATCGCCCGCGCGGTGGAGGAGCGCGGATTCGATTGGCTGTTGTTCGATGACCACTCGTACTTCCCGATGGACACACCCGATGAGATCGATGCGGAGTTTCGTGCCCGGCTTCCGTTGATCCGGGACCTTCCCGTGGTGCTGGCCTACGCGGCCGCGGCCACCGAACGGCTTGTGATCGGCTCGGGGGTTGCGCTGCTACCTCAGCGCGATGTCCTGCACACCGCCAAGGCGTGGGCGACTCTGGCGACGTTGTCTGGTGGCCGTGCGGTGCTCGGAGTCGGTGTCGGGTGGAATCTGGGCGAGCTGCGCAACCATGGCACCGACCCGAAGGTGCGCGGTGCGAAACTTGACGAGCAGGTGGTTGCCCTAAAGCTGCTGTGGACCGATGAGGTGGCTGAGTTCCACGGAGAGCATGTCGATTTCGGGCCCGTCGCAGCGAGTCCGCGTCCGGAATCGCCGCTCCCGATCTATGTCGGTGGTCCGAGCCCGGCGGCACAACGACGCGCGGTGCGGCTCGGTGATGGCTGGTTGCCCTACGCGGCGACGTCGACACCCGATGATGTGCGCGAGGCGCGCCGTCTGTTCGCCGAGCATGGTCGCGCGGACCTGCCCGTGAGCGTGAGTGGCACGGCCGGGGACGAGCGTGTTGCCGCAGCGTATTTGGCGGCCGGTGTGGATCGGGTGCTGTTTCACCTTGATCCGCGAAGTGAGACAGAAACGCTGGTGGAGCTCGACAGGCTCACCGTGATCGCGAATCGATTGCGCGCCAACATATAAACAGGGAGGGCATACCGTCGGGTATGCCCTCCCTGTTGAGGAGTACGGGAGCGGTCAGCCCTCGATGAACTGCTCCAGCTGGACGCGCGCGACATCGTCGGCGAGCTGCTTGGGCGGGCTCTTCATCAGGTAGGCAGAGGCCGGCAGGATCGGGCCACCGAGTCCACGGTCCAGCGCGATCTTCGCGGCGCGCACCGCGTCGATGATGATGCCGGCCGAGTTGGGGGAATCCCAGACCTCAAGCTTGTACTCGAGGTTCAGCGGCACGTCGCCGAAGGCGCGACCTTCCAGGCGGACGTAGGCCCACTTGCGATCATCGAGCCAGGCGACGTAGTCGGACGGGCCGATGTGCACGTTCTTGTCGTACACCTTGTCGGCCAGCGAGCCGTTCAGGTTCGAGGTGACGGCCTGGGTCTTGGAGACCTTCTTGGACTCCAGACGCTCACGCTCGAGCATGTTCTTGAAGTCCATGTTGCCGCCGACGTTGAGCTGGTAGGTGCGGTCCAGGGTGACACCGCGATCCTCGAACAGCTTGGCCATCACCCGGTGGGTGATGGTGGCGCCCACCTGGCTCTTGATGTCATCGCCCACGATCGGCACACCGGCGTCCTCGAACTTCTTGGCCCACACCGGGTCCGAGGCGATGAACACCGGCAGCGCGTTGACGAACGCCACCTTGGCGTCGATGGCGCACTGTGCGTAGAACTTGTCGGCCTCTTCCGAGCCCACCGGCAGGTAGGAGACGAGGACGTCAACGTCGTTGTCCTTGAGTATCTTCACCACATCGACCGGATCGGCGTCGGAGACCTCGATGGTGTCGGCGTAGTACTTGCCGATGCCGTCCAGGGTGGGGCCGCGCTGCACGATCACATCGGTCGGCGGCACGTCGGCGATCTTGATGGTGTTGTTCTCGGAGGCCGAGATGGCCTCGGAGAGATCGAAGCCCACCTTCTTGGCGTCCACGTCGAACGCGGCGACGAACTTCACGTCGCGCACGTGGTACTGGCCGAACTTGACGTGCATCAGACCCGGAACATTGGAGTTCTCGTCCGCATCCTGGTAATACTGCACACCCTGGACCAGCGAGGACGCGCAGTTGCCGACGCCGACGATGGCTACCCGCACCTCAGATGTGTTGTTGGACATGGACGGTTCTCCTTTACCGATGGACATACTTAACGCTCCTCGACCCGTGCCTGCGCGGTGCGCTCGGCGGCGATCAAGTCGTTGAGCCACTTCACTTCTCGTTCACTGGATTCCAGGCCAAGCTGGTGCAACTGCTTTGTGTATCGGTCGAACGAACTGCTCGCCCGGGTAATGGCCTCGCGCAGACCTTCCCGGCGTTCCTCCACCTGACGACGACGGCCTTCGAGGATGCGCATCCGGGCCTCGGCCGGGGTGCGGTTGAAGAATGCCAGGTGCACACCGAAGCCGTCGTCGGTGTAGTTCTGTGGACCGGTGTCCGCCACCAGCTCGCTGAAGCGAGCGCGGCCCGCGGCCGTCATCTGATAGACCCGCTTGCCGCGAAGCAGCACCGTGGTGCCCGCGGGCGCGGAGTCCTCTGCGATAAGCCCGTCGGCCTGCATGCGGCGCAGGGCCGGGTACAGCGAGCCGTAGGAGAAGGCCCGAAAGGCGCCCAGTAGGCCCGTCAGGCGCTTGCGCAGCTCGTAGCCGTGCATGGGTGACTCAAGCAGCAGGCCCAAGATGGCCAGTTCCAACATGAAGTCACCTCCCAACACCGTGTATGACGCCGGAGCATCTCTCGTGCACCGATCGCGCCATAGTATCGCCGCGATATATGCGGGCGCCACACGGGGGAGGGTTTATCTCTCGGATGGATACATCGTCCGAATCGGCGTGCCGTCGGGATTGACGTAGATCGAGCCATTCTGGAACTCACCGCTCACCGAGATGTCGATCTGCACGGTGTCCGGCGGCGCGGTCTTATCCTCGCTCGGCTTGATGAAAAGGTAGGTGTTCTTGACCTCGCTGGCCTTGATGCCGAGGGTTTCGGGTGCGCCGCGCAGGATCCCGATGATGGTCTTCACATCAAACTTGCCGAGATCCACTACGTGGTCGGCATGCGACCCACTGTCGTCATCGGGGTGGTCCCACCCGCCCTCGTAGCGGTACCGCAGGGTGCGGCGCGGCTCGCGCGGATCGGGTCGGGTGAGCAGGGCGTACTCCCCGTAGATGTTCAGTTCGTACCCCGTGGTGTCGCCGAACTTTTGGCGCATCTGCTCGAACAGCCCGGTCAGACCGCCCAGCGACATCAACTGCCGCGGCGGCGTCAGCACGATCGGCGCCACGCCGTCGGGCTTGGCGCCCGGGTCTGATTGGAAGTCCAAAGGAGAGTTGGTGTTTCCATACGCGCCCCAACCGACGAGAACACCCACCAGGATCAGCGCCGTGGCCACCCCGGCGGGGGCGTACCACCGCCGCCACCAGGGGCGTTGCGACCCCTGGAGGACGGGCATGCTCGCCGCGGACTTTGCGTTCTGCAGATCCGAGACGAGGGCGCTCAGCTGGCTCAGTGTGGAGGCGTTGGTGGCCGCAGCGACCCTTTCCCGGTGCTCCTCCATGGACAGCTGTCCGTCGCTCAGCGCATCGTCGAGCAGCTTGCAGGTGTCGTTGCGGTCGCTGTCCTTGGCCCGGGTGACTGTCGCCATGCGAGGAATCGTAGAGCGATCTTGATGCTCAGGATGCGGGCGTGACCTCTTTGGGCTCGCCGTTACCCGCGACGACCATCCGTCCGGTGCGGTCCCTCTCTGAGACGGTGACGGTGATGTCGACGCCCTCGTCGCTGGGCCGGATCACCATGACGGTTCCGCTCTCTCCGGCTGTGGGCACGTTCAGGGTCTCGGGTGCGCCGCGCAGGACGCCGACGATCTTGGCCGGATCGAACCGGCTCAGGTCGCCGATCTTCACGTTGCGCCAGGTGCCGGGCTGCGCGCCGCCGTCGCGGAACCCGCCCTGATACGGGTAGGTGATGGGCAGTTCCGGATCCGCGGCCTCGATGCGGACCAGCGACGCGTTGTTCCAGCGCACGGTCAGCTCGATACCCGTGGTGTCGCCGAACTTCGCGCGCATCTGATCCAGCAGGCCGGACAGGCCCGGGACGGAGAACAGCTTGGTCGGCGCGATCACCACGGGGGCGACGCCGTCGGCGGCCGCGCCCGGGTCCGGTGGCACCGGCCGCGTCGCGTAGCTGCTCACCCCGGCTCCGACGGCGGCGGCGACGACAGCCGTGACAACGATCGCCGGCCAGCGGCGCCGCTGCGGCTGCGGTGCGGGTACGTGGGCCGGAAGTGCGGCGATCTGCAGATCGGAGACCACGCCGTTGAGTTCACCGAGAGTCTGCGCAGAGGTGGCCACGGCGATCCGTTGACGATGTTCCTCCGAGGAGATCTGGCCTTCGCCAAAGGCGGCATCGAGCGCCTTGCAGGTGACGTCTCGGTCAGAGTCCTTGGCACGGGTCGCCATGCGAGGAATCGTAGAGTGGCCGGAATCAGCCCCAGTACGCGAACTCGCAGACCGGGTTCGGCTCGTTCTTGAACGACACCAGCATGTCGCCCATCGTGATCGTGCAGCCGGTGGCGCCGGCGCCGTTGGCCTGGACCTCGGAGTTCGCCTCCTCGACGACGTCGATGGTGTGCTCCCAGGGCAGCGAGACATCCTTCTCGATGTGGGCGGGGCCGCCGTTCTCCTGCCAGGTGACGGTTGCCGTTCCGGCGCCCATCACCTTCAGGACTGCGGACCCGACGATCTTGCCGGTGCCCTTCACCCCAACGGGCGCGGAGGCAGTCGCCGCGGGACCGTC
This sequence comes from Mycobacterium sp. D16Q16, assembly GCF_002013745.1. Classification (NCBI taxonomy): domain Bacteria; kingdom Bacillati; phylum Actinomycetota; class Actinomycetes; order Mycobacteriales; family Mycobacteriaceae; genus Mycobacterium; species Mycobacterium sp. D16Q16. Next base: position 46,343 of record NZ_MAEY01000006.1, on the reverse strand, counting down.
GACCGGGGCCGGCCGCGTCGTCGACGTAGCCGCTGAGGTGGCTGCTTGCGTCGACGAGATGTCGGCAGATTTCCCGCATCCGGATGTGATCACGGCGATGACCGCAAAGCCGGCAAGCGCCGGCGAAAGTCGAAGAAATGTCACCTTGCCCCCTCTTCCTGACAACCGACCCATCGTAACGAGTGGAACGCAGACAGACTTCGGCTTCGCAAAGGACATGCTGTCTGTGTGGCCCGGGGTCTGCCTGCGGGTAATCGGACGTACTCTGGTTACCGTGCGATTGCAGAGACAGGTGGTGGATTACGCGCTCAAGCGGCGATCCCTGCTGGCCGAGGTCTATTCCGGGCGTACCGGCGTGGCCGAAGTCTGCGACGCGAACCCGTACCTGCTCCGCGCGGCTAAGTTCCACGGCAAATCGAGTGCCGTGGTCTGCCCGATCTGCCGCAAGGAGCAACTGACGCTGGTGTCGTGGGTTTTCGGCGAGCACTTGGGAGCGGTATCAGGGTCGGCCCGTTCGGCCGAGGAACTCGTGATGCTTGCCACTCGGTACCCGGAGTTCGCCGTGCACGTTGTCGAGGTATGCCGGACCTGCAGTTGGAATCATTTGGTGAAGTCGTATGTCATGGGCGCCCTCCCGGCGCCGAAGGGGACCACCCCACGTCAGCGGACAACTCGTGCCCGGACGGCCAGTGAATAGGCCACAAGGTGAGGGCGGCGTGGTTGGCGGGCAGAATCCGGTAGCTCCCAGCAGCGGCTCGGATTCACCGCGTACCCCCAGCATGGACGATCGCCCGACGTCGATCCTCGACCCCGTCGAGGATCTGCCGTTGTACCGGCGCGACGAGGACGCCGTGGCCGCCGCGCGCGCGGCACTGGAACGTGACGACGAGGGCATGGGGCACGAGCCGCCGCCGCCACCCGGCAGGCCCGGTGGCCAGTCTCGTCCGCCGCAGCGCCGCCGTAAGCGGAAGACCAACGGCTGGAGAATTTTCCGTCGTGTGATGATCGCGCTGGTCTTGCTGGCGATCGTTATCCCGCTGGCGACGTTCGCACTGGCGTATTCGGTGGTCGACATCCCGAAGCCGGGTGACATTCGTACCAGCCAGGTGTCCACCATCCTGGCCAGCGACGGCACCACCGAGCTCGCCAAAGTTGTTCCACCGGACGGGAACCGGGTCGATATCAAGATCGACCAGGTGCCCCAGCATGTGCGTGCGGCCGTGATGGCCGCCGAGGACCGTGATTTCTACGGCAACCCGGGGTTCTCGTTCTCAGGGCTGCTGCGCGCTGTCAAGAACAACATGTTCGGTGGCGACACTCAGGGTGGATCGACGATCACTCAGCAGTACGTGAAGAACGCGATGGTGGGCGCGCAGCGCGCCGGCCTCGGCGGCCTCACCCGTAAGGCCAAAGAAATCGTCATCTCCACCAAGATGTCCCAGTCCTGGTCCAAGGATCAGGTGCTGGAGGCCTACCTCAACATCATCTATTTCGGGCGCGGTGCGTACGGCATCTCGGCGGCATCGAAGGCCTACTTCGACAAGCCGGTCGAACAGCTGACCGTGTCCGAGGGTGCGTTGTTGGCCGCGCTAATCCAACGGCCTTCACGACTGGATCCCGCGGTGGACTTGCCTGAGTCGACCAACCGGTGGAATTGGGTGCTCGACGGCATGGTGACCATCGGTGCCCTGTCCGCGCAGGATCGCGCCGGGCAGGTGTACCCGGCAACGGTGCCGCCCGAGCAGGCCGCCGCACAGAACGCGACCACGGGCCCGAACGGCCTCATCAAACGTCAGGTGATGGCGGAGCTGACCGACCTGTTCAACATCGATGAGCAGACGTTGAACACCGAGGGTCTGCAGATCACGACCACCATCGACACCAAGGCGCAGCAGGCCGCCGAGAACGCGGTCAACAGCACCCTGCAGGGTGAGAACCCTGATCTGCGGACGGCGGTGGTCTCCGTCGACCCGCGTACCGGCGCGGTGAAGGCCTATTACGGCGGATCGAACGCGCAGGGCCTGGACTATGCGCAGCAGGGTTTGCAGACCGGCTCGTCGTTCAAGGTGTTTGCCTTGGTGGCGGCATTGCAGCAGGGCATCGGCCTGGGCTATCAGCTGGACAGCTCGGAGCTGACGTATCAGGGCATCACCATCAAGAACAGCGAAGATGCTTCGTGTGGAACGTGTTCGGTGGCCGAGGCGCTCAAGCGCTCGCTGAACACCAGCTTCTACCGGCTCATGCTGAAGCTGAAGAACGGGCCCGATGATGTGGCGACGGCCGCGCACAACGCCGGTATCGCCGAGAACTTTCCCGGTGTCTCGCACACTCTGTCCGAGGACGGTCAGGGCGGCCCGCCGAACAACGGCGTCGTGTTGGGTCAGTATCAGACCCGGGTGATCGACATGGCCTCGGCGTATGCGACCTTGGCGGCGTCAGGGACCTACCGCAAGCCGCACTTCATCCAGAAGGTGGTGAACGCGGACGGTCAGGTGCTTTTCGACGCGGGCTCCTCCGACAACACCGGCGAGAAGCGCATATCCGATGACGTTGCGAACAACGCGATCTCGGCGATGAAGCCGATTGCGGGCTACTCGCGTGGACATGGGCTGGCCGGTGGCCGAGAGTCGGCCGCGAAGACTGGTACCGCCCAGTTGGGCGACACCAAGGACAACAAGGACGCCTGGATGGTCGGTGTCACCCCGTCGCTCTCGACAGCGGTGTGGGTGGGAACCGACGACGGCAAGCCGATCAAGAACAGTTGGGGCGGGCCGATTTACGGTTCCGGCCTGCCATCGGACATCTGGAAGAAGACCATGGATGGTGCGCTGGACGGCACCACCAAGGAGACCTTCCCCAAGCCAGGTGTCATCGGTGGTTATGCCGGTGTGCCCGTCTACGTACCCCCGCCTCCGGCGCCGAATGGTCCGCCTGCGCCCGCGCCGGGCGGCGGTGGAGAGGTAACGGTCATCCAGCCGACCATCGAGATCGCGCCGGGTATCACCATTCCGGTGGGGCCCCCGACAACGATTCCGGTTGGCCCGGCGGCGCCACCGGCGGGTGACGTACCGCCACCTCCGGGGCAGTAGGCAGGTGCCGGCCGAATCCCGGAGCCGCAGCGTCGGCGACATTGAGTCTGTGAGCCGTAGCGTCGGCGACATTCAGGGTGCGACGGTGTCTCCCGAAAAACTCGCGGGTGATCTGCGCAGCGCCGACGACCGTGACTTCCCCAGTCGCACAGATGTGATGGGCGCCGAGCTGTCCGAGGTGGTCGGCGGACCGCTGGGTCGGCACGCGTTGGTCGGCAGGCAACCGTTCTGGACGCCGCTGCGGGTGGTGTTCATCATCGCGCTGGGGTTCCTCATCCTGGGATGGACCAGCAAGGCGCCCTGTCTGCAGCAGAGTGGAACCGGCAGCGGCTCCCAGCGCGTGGCCAACTGGGACAACAACCGCGCCTACTACCAACTGTGCTACTCGGATACCGTGCCGCTTTATGGCGCGGAGCTGTTGAACCAGGGCCGCTTCCCGTACAAGTCGAGCTGGCTGGAAACCGACTCGAGCGGGCATCAGAAGATTCAGTACGACGGCACCCCGGCGGTCCGGTACATGGAGTACCCGGTGGTCACCGGGGTGTACCAGTACACCGCGATGGCCCTGGCCAAGACGTACACCCAGGCCAGCGACCTGCTGGGGCTGCCCATCGTCGCCGAAGTCGTGATGTTCTTCAACATCGTGGCCTTCGGGTTGGCGCTGGCCTGGCTGGTGACCATTTGGGCCAGTGCGGGATTGAGCCCGCGCACACGTCCATGGGATGTGGTGATGATCGCCGCGTCCCCGATCGTGATCTTCCAGATCTTCACGAATTTCGATGCCCTCGCAACGGCTTTCAGCATGACGGCGCTCTTGGCGTGGGCGCGCAAGAAACCGTGGCTCGCCGGTGTGTTGATCGGGCTGGGGGTGTCCGCCAAGCTCTACCCGCTACTGCTGCTGTTTCCGCTGCTGCTGGTGAGCCTGCGGGGTGGCAAGATGCACGAGTTCTCGAAGACCGCCGCCGCCGCACTGGCCAGCTGGGTAGTGGTGAACGCGCCGGTGGCGATGCTCTTTCCGCGAGGGTGGGGGGAGTTCTTCCGGCTCAACACCCGGCGCGGCGACGACATGGATTCGCTGTACAACGTCTTCAAATCCTTCACGGGGTGGCAGGGCTTCGACGGCTCGCTGGGCTTCTGGGAGCCCCCGGTCATTCTCAACGCGGTCTCGGCGGTGCTGTTCGGGATCTGTTGTGTGGGTATCGGATACGTGGCGCTGACGGCGCCGCGGCGTCCGCGCGTAGCGCAGCTGGCCTTCCTGGTGGTGGCGGTGTTCCTGCTGACCAACAAGGTATGGAGCCCGCAGTTCTCGCTGTGGCTGGTGCCGCTGGCCGTGGTGGCGGTGCCGCACCGCCGAATCCTGTTGGCATGGATGACCGTTGATGCGCTCGTATGGATTCCGCGGATGTACTACCTGCTGGGTATGGAGAACAAGGGACTTCCCGAGCAGTGGTTCACCGGCACGGTGCTGGTGCGGGACATCGCGGTGATCGGTCTGTGCGCCCTGGTGCTGCGCCAGATCTATCACCCCAGCGAGGATTTGGTGCGCGCCCACAGCGACAACACCGACGATCCGGCGGGTGGGCCGTGCGACGGGGCCGCCGACGACGCTCCGGCATGGCTGCCCTCCTGGCTGCGGCCGCGTAAACCCACACCGCATATCGCCCGCGCGTAGTTTCTCCAGTCGGCGATTTCGCCGGTCAGGGGGCTGTGCGGTAGCCTTGGCCGGTTGCCGACGCAGGCGACTCTCCTGCCACGGATACGCCGTGGCCGCACTAGACCACAGGAGGTGATGAGTTTCTCATGCGTCAGTACGAAATCATGGTCATTCTCGACCCAACCCTTGACGAGCGCACCGTAGCTCCATCGCTGGATACGTTCTTGAACGTTATCCGGGGTGACGGCGGAACCGTTTCGAAGGTAGAGGTCTGGGGCAAGCGTCGTCTTGCTTACGAGATCGCCAAGCATGCCGAGGGCATCTACGCGGTGATCGACGTGGTCGCAGAGCCCGCCACCGTATCGGAGCTTGATCGCCAGCTTGGCCTCAACGAGTCCGTGCTACGGACCAAGGTCCTGCGCACCGGAGCCCGCTAGAGGTCCTACGGAAGTCAGTCGACTTCCGTAGGCTGCCGGTTAACCACGCCAGCTGACAGACACGAGGAGGAACCGTGGCAGGTGACACCACCATCACGGTCATCGGAAATTTGACCGCCGATCCAGAACTGCGTTTCACCCCGTCCGGGGCCGCCGTCGCCAACTTCACTGTGGCGTCGACCCCCCGCATCTTCGACCGACAGAGTTCGGAGTGGAAGGACGGAGAGGCGCTGTTCCTGCGGTGCAATATCTGGCGTGAGGCCGCCGAGAATGTGGCCGAGAGCCTGACCCGAGGGTCCCGTGTCATCGTCACTGGCCGGCTCAAGCAGCGCTCCTTCGAAACCCGCGAGGGCGAGAAGCGCACCGTCATGGAGGTCGAGGTCGACGAGATCGGCCCGTCTCTGCGGTACGCGACCGCCAAGGTCAACAAGGCCTCGCGTGGTGGTGGCGGCGGTGGAGGTTTCGGCGGCGGAGGTGGCGGCGGGACTTCCCGTCCCAGCGAGCCCGCCGACGATCCGTGGGGCAGCGCCCCGGCCTCCGGTTCCACCGCAGCGGACGACGAACCGCCCTTCTGATCTGGGCGACACAACTTATCTAGCTAGAAAGAAAGAGATTCACCATGGCCAAGACGACTAAGCGCCGTCCTGCCCCGGAAAAGCCGGTCAAGACACGTAAGTGCGCGTTCTGCACCAAGAAGGCGCTGAACATCGATTACAAGGACACCAACCTGCTGCGCACGTACATCAGTGAGCGCGGCAAGATTCGTGCCCGCCGGGTTACCGGCAACTGCGTTCAGCACCAGCGCGACATCGCGATCGCAGTGAAGAACGCGCGCGAAGTAGCCCTGCTGCCGTTCAGCTCGGCGACGCGGTAGGACCGGAGGGACATCTGATGAAGCTGATTCTGACGACCGAGGTCGAGCACCTCGGCACTGCCGGTGACACCGTTGAGGTCAAGGACGGTTACGGACGCAACTACCTGCTGCCCCGCGGACTGGCGATTGTCGCCACCCGTGGTGCGGAGCGCCAGGCCACCGACATCCGTCGCGCCCGCGAGGCCAAGGAGATCCGCGGCGTCGAGCACGCCCACGAGATCAAGCAGGCGATCGAGGGTCTGGGTGCTGTGAAGCTGACGGTGAAGACCGCCGGCGAGGGCAAGCTGTTCGGTTCGGTGACCGCCGCTGACGTGGTGGGTGCCATCAAGGCCGCCGGTGGACCGAACCTGGACAAGCGGACCGTCACCCTGCCGAAGGCACACATCAAGCAGATCGGTTCGTACGCACTGGACGTGCATCTGCACGCCGGTGTGGCGACCAAGGTCACTGTGGATGTAGTCGCCGCAGGCTGATCGATCCGAAATAGTGCCGGGTCAACGGCGCCGTGGGTTTCCGCGGCGCCGTTGCCGTATCTGCTGGCGAACGTATTGTACGCGTGTGCCACTCCAGCGAAGCTACCTCTAGTTAACCTAGAGGGTTGAGAGGGGTAACAGAACACGCCCGAGTACGCAACCTGATGCGACACGCCGGACGGATTCCCATCCACAGTCCTGTCAATTAGTTGACCGGCTGCCAACTGGGAAAAGTGCAGGAATGTAGGTATCTATCCCCAGGTTGTCCCCAACCCCCTAACACCGGGTTGGACAGTAGTCCACACCCCATGCCCAGGCTCATCCACAGGGCCACTTGGCAGGGTCGCTAGCAACATCTAACGTCTACCGCGGCGCGCCGGGATGAACCGTACTTGTCGGACCTTGCCGCGATCATGTGTTCGACTTGATGTGAGTAGGAGGACCGCGCGCCGTGGCAATAGTCGACGATCTGGGCCATTCCGGTCCGGTTGCTCCTCCCGAGGAGGAGTTCGGCCGTCAACCACCTCAGGATGTGGCTGCCGAGCAGTCCGTGCTGGGCGGGATGCTGTTGTCCAAAGACGCCATCGCCGATGTGCTGGAGAAGCTGCGGCCGCACGATTTCTACCGGCCCAATCATCAGAGCGTGTATGAGGCTGTCCTCGATTTGTACGGCAGGGGAGAGCCCGCCGATGCGGTGACCGTGGCCGCCGAGCTGGACCGGCGCGGGCAGCTGCGCCGGGTGGGCGGGGCGCCGTATCTGCACACGCTGATCTCTACCGTGCCGACCGCCGCCAACGCCGGGTACTACGCGGGCATCGTCGCCGAGAAGGCACTGCTACGCCGGCTCGTGGAGGCCGGGACCCGTGTGGTGCAGTACGGGTATGCCGGCGCCGAGGGTGCCGATGTGGCTGAGGTGGTGGACCGCGCCCAGGCCGAGGTCTACGACGTCACCGATCGGCGGATGTCGGAAGACTACGTACCGTTGGAAGAGCTGCTGCAGCCGACGATGGACGAGATCGACGCGATCGCGTCCGCCGGCGGCATGTCCAAGGGCGTGCCGACGGGCTTCACCGATCTGGACGAGATCACCAATGGTCTGCACCCGGGTCAGATGATCATCGTGGCGGCGCGACCCGGTGTCGGTAAGTCGACCTTGGGCCTGGATTTCATGCGGTCGTGCTCGATCAAGCACCAGCTGCCCAGCGTCATTTTCTCCCTGGAAATGAGCAAGACCGAGATCGTCATGCGACTGCTTTCGGCCGAGGCGAAGATCAAGCTGGGTGATATGCGTTCGGGCCGGATGAGCGATGACGACTGGACGCGGCTGGCGCGGCGGATGAGTGAGATCAGCGAGGCGCCGCTCTACATCGACGACTCCCCCAACCTGACCATGATGGAGATCCGCGCCAAGGCGCGGCGGCTCAACCAGAAGGCCGGACTCAAGCTGGTGGTGGTGGACTACCTGCAGCTGATGACCTCCGGCAAGAAGCACGAATCCCGTCAGCAGGAAGTCTCGGAGTTCTCCCGAAATCTGAAGCTGTTGGCCAAGGAGCTCGAAGTTCCGGTCATCGCGATCAGTCAGCTGAACCGTGGTCCCGAGCAGCGCACCGATAAGCGCCCGCAGGTGTCCGACCTTCGTGAATCCGGCTCGCTGGAACAGGACGCCGACATGGTCATCCTGTTGCACCGCCCGGACGCGTTCGAGCGGGATGATCCGCGCGGCGGCGAGGCCGACCTGATTCTCGGCAAGCACCGTAACGGCCCCACGGCCACGATTACCGTCGCGCACCAGCTGCATCTGTCGCGCTTCACCAACATGGCGCGGTAACTACATTCGGTTGTCGCACCACCCGATGTTGTTGAACGGCATTGAGTTTGGGATCCAAATCACCGCCCGGCACCGCGACCGCGCGGCCCGCCTTGCTAGACGCCAAATATCCCACGCGCTTCATAAACAAGGCTGGTCGCCATGCTTACACGCGCGTAGTCAGCTTTCGCAGCGTCTGATACTCGGCGTCGCGATACGGCCGCCCGTCCGGCTGTAGTAGATCGCTGAACCACACGTCCGGAACCTTGGTGTAAGGCTTGTCCCAGGAATCCCACGGGAAGTAGGTCTGGGTCTTGCCTGCCACCAGCCCCCAGCTGTACGCACCGACGTTGTGCCGCTTCGCAACGGGGAGCACGCCCTCGACGGTGCTGCCCTGGTCGCGGGCCAGGTACTCGGTGCACAGGATCGGTCGGCCCAGCGGAGCGAGCTCGTTGATGCGGGCCTCGAACTCGGTGGGGCCCGCATACGAGTGGAACGAGATGACGTCGGAGTTATCGAGTTGGAAACCGGCCATCTCACTACGGCTTCCGCGATCCCAGCTGCCCTGCCACACCCCACTGGTCAACGGCTGCACGGGATTGACCGAACGTGCCCAGCTGAATACCTGCGGAAGCAGCCCGCTGACGGCGTCGATCTTGTCTTTGCGCTCCACCTTGCGGTACTGCTTGGCCGGGTTGTCCGGCTCATTCCACAGGTCCCAGCCCAGGATCCGGTTGTCGCTGCGGAACTGGCTCATGACGCCCACCACGTAATCTTTCAGCGCCCCGCGGTAGCGCGGGTCGTCGATGCGGTGCGCCCCCGGGCTCTGTACCCAGCCCGAGTTGTGCACGCCCGGCGTCGGCGCCCGCTGGGCTCCTAGCTGAGGATTTGGATCCCAGCACGAGTCGAAGAAGACGAACAGTGGCTTGATGCTCTGGCGCGCGGCGATCCCGACGAATTGCGACAGCCGGTTCTGGAATCCGGCGCGGTCCTGGGCCCACAGCAGATCGTGCAAGAACACCCGTACGGTGTTGAACCCCAGTAGCCGGCACGCCCCCAACTCGCTGTCGATGCGCCGCGCGTCATAGGTGTCCGGCGCGAACATCTCGAGTTGGTTGATCGCGTTCGAGGTGATGAAGTTGGTGCCGACCAGCCAACCCTGCGCCTGGTACCACGCGTTGGCGCGTTCAACCGGCCATTGGCCTGGCGCGGCCGTCGCCCGCGGGATCACCGAAAGAGGAGCCAGTATCTGGGGGAGAGTCGCTGCTGCCAGCACCAGCGGAATCTTCAGGGCCGTTCGACGGTGCACCCAGTGAACATAGTGGCGCCCAGCAAGTACTCAGGGCTCACGTATCGCATTGCAACCACTGAGGTTTCATATCGTTATCAACTTGAAGCGCCCGGGGTTTGGTGGCTATTACATGGGTCAGTACCGACGCTGGCCGTCATGAAGCAGCGCGATAGTTTTGTTAGGCGCGCCCGGTACGCAGCGCCGCCGCCAGCGCGGGTCTTAACGGGCCCAGATGCCCACCAGCTCGAGCGCACTACCCAGCATCTAACGTGTGGCCGCCGAGTCTTCGTTGTTGCGATGTTGCGTCGCGAGATTAGCTGGCAATGCTGGTTGTGGTCGCTGAAATCACTGGGTGCCGGGACCCCCGCCGACGGTGCCGTTCATGTCGGCGGGGCCGCTGGGGACCCCACCCGCGGCTCCGTTCACGCCAGCGGGACCGTTGGAGGAACCGCCTGCGGAACCGCCGCCGGGACCACCGATGGGGGGGACGTTCGAGTTGGCGGAATTGCCGACGGGACCGCTGGGTGAACCACCGATGGGGCCCGTCACGTCGGAACGGTCAGAGTTTCCGATGGGACCGGTCACGTCCGAACCCCCGGAAGAATCGCTGTCAGGATCGGCCACCTCGGAGTTGCCGGGCAGGGCCATCACCGTGGAAACGACGCCATCGTGGCTGCCGTGATTGGTGGTGATGGTGCCGCCGAACAAAGTCACGACCCCGCACACCACCAGCGCTCGTCCCAACATCCGGTGGCGGTTTGAAGGCTTACCCGTCATAGCCACAACCCTAGTTTATTCTGTAAACAATTGCTAGCATCGTCGGACATCCGAGGTTCGTTCATAGATGTCTTGCCGGCGCGAGATCGGCATGAGTGCAGTACGCGTTTTTCGCGGAAGATCGATCACACACCAAGGGAGAGAAGTAGATGCGCATCAAGAATCTGCATGTCACCGCGTTGCCCGTCGCAGTAGGCGTCATTGCCTCAGTTGCGGTGGGCTGCTCACACAAGACTGGTGACGCGCCTTCGCTCAGTTCTGCTAGCTCGGCCGCTTCGTCGGCGATTTCTTCCATCACCGCTTCGCCCTCCGAAAAGCCCAGCACCACACAGATTCCGGGTAAAAACGGCACGCCTTACACCCTGGAGGGACCAATCCTCGCCAAGTGGAACACCCTGAATGATGTTCAGAAGAAGGACCTGGGCGCACCGTACGACAATCAGAAGGAGACCCTGGATCGGAGCGGCGTCTATCAGCAGTTTGACGGCGGCGTGCTGATCTACCGCAATGGAGAGCCGGTCTATTTCGTGTGGGGCAAGATCCGAGACACCTGGAACGACAATCAAGCCTCACAAGGCAAACTCGGCTATCCCACGGCCGATGAGGTGACCGAGACTGACGGCTCGTTCAAGTCCACCTTTGAGCACGGAACGATCACTTTCAAAGCGGGCGATGCCGATGCGAAAGTCTCACTGACAAACTGAGCAACCAGTAGAAACGTCAGCACGGGCTCGCGTCGTCGGTGACCCTCAAAACGCCGCAGACGACCCGTGCTGCTGACAACAGCGGAGTTGGCCATTCCAAAAGCGAGACGCTTGTCTCGCTGCACGACATCGTGAGAAAGGTTGGGAAACATGGGAATTACTGATGACGCCCAGAACAAGTTCGATGATCTTAAGGGCCGCGCTAAGGAAGCCGCCGGGTCCGTCACCAACGACGACGATCTGAAAGCTGAGGGACAAGCCGAGCAGGGGATCGCCTCTGCTAAGCAGAAGATCGCTGAGGCTGCCGATAAGGTCAAAGAGGGTGTTGAGGCCGTCAAGGACAAGCTAACCGGAAACGACTAGCCAAGCCGCGATCAATAGGCGGCGCCCGACGCGGGTCTGTATCGCCTGCGCCACAGAGCGGTCACCGACCGACGGACTGCACTAACGCTTTAATCCGTTGCACGGCTGACGATTTGACTTCCATCGAGCACAGTAGTGCTGTCATGTTGGAATGCCGGATCGTATGGGTTCCGGACCAGGTGACGGCGTGCACTTCATCGCCTGCGCGTTGGCGTCGAGATTCGCCCGTTTCGTCTGTTGCTGGGATAGGCAGCGTCAGGCTGCTGTCGCCTACTCGGGTCGCCGTCGCCGGCGACCACCTGTGAGCGCTGCAGCAGTTTGGTGCCGGTCTCCTCGACGTGGCGGGCCTCGAACTCATCGATCCGCGTCAGCCCGTCCTTACGGCCACTGAGAATCGAGGGCATCACCCGCACCACCAAGTCCCGGATGCTTGCCGAAGGCGTCATGACCACCGGCGGTGCCGCCTTCTCTGAAGCATGGCAAAATTGATCCCTAAACAATAAGCATTGCTGGGGCTGGGTGTCCTAAATCGGACGGCCAGCACGTCGAAGAGTGTCTTTGGTGCACTGCAGCGCCGGGAGAGTGCTCCCCGATAGCAAACTCTAGACCGTTCTAGATGGTCCGTACTTCACGGTGCTGCCGCTCATCACCGATCTCCCGGGCCACGCCTCGTTCGTTGCACGCGTTGAGTCAATTCCGCCACTCGAGGCGACAGTAAGTCCGGCCACGGCAGCAGCGGCCCGCCCCCGGCCTTCTGGGGCACACACCCGCCATGTAGTGGAGATCACTGACTTTCAGGCGATAGCGAGACGGTTTCACGCAGCTTCTCTTGGTACGGTTGCGCGATGGCATGGGACGCGCATTCCCAGATAAATTCTGGTACGGTTGTCCCCATCCGCTCAGTGGCAGCGGGGTCGTCTCTTCGCGTCCGCACAGCCATTCAAGCCGTCGCAGCAGCTTTACTGGCAATGACGGTGTCGGCATGCGATCCGCCGACGCTGGAGAGTCTTGACCTACCGGCGCCAGGTATCGGCTCCGATGCGTATGTGGTGACTGCAAAGTTCGCCAATGCGCTGAATCTGCCAGATTTGGCAAAAGTTCGCCTCAAGGGCGCAGATATCGGCGAGGTCGAATCCATCGAGGCCATCGACGATGTGGCCGTCGTCAAGCTTCGGATACTCAGGGGTGTACGCCTGCCAATCGGCTCAACCGCCCAGCTGCGCAGTGCAACCCCATTGGGTGACGTGTTCGTAGCCCTCGAACCGCCCAATCAGCCATCTGCGGAACTCCTTAAGGACGGCGACGTTCTCGACCTACAAACCACGTCGTCGGCTGCCTCCGTGGAAGGTGTGCTCAGTTCAGCAGCGGTATTGGTCAACGGTGGTGTGGTGCGTAACTTGACCCATCTGGTCAACGGGCTCGGCAAGGCTTCGGCAGACAATGGTCGAACTCTGGGAGACATTGTGGGGCAATCGAATCAGCTGCTGGACACTCTCAACAAGCGTTCGGTACAGATTCAAAATTCATTGGATAAGACGTCCCAACTGGCCGCCTCGATTTCGTCACGAGAGAAGACAATCAACGATCTGCTCGAGGCATCGGCCCCGGGCGTGCAGGCGATCGATGCCAATCAGATCGGCGACCTGGCCAACAAGAGCGGGCAGATCAGCGACCAACTTGCGAAGCTCCCATCAATCCAGGGCACCGACGGCCGCAGCACACTCGCCGACTTCAACTCGATCGCGCGCGGCTTCAATGACATCGCGGTGAGCCCCGACACCAGCCTGGTCGCACTCAACCGGCTGATACCAATGCTCATTAAGGCCAACGCCGGTAGTGCGCAAGCACACGACATCAATATCGCCAAGCTCGCACTGGGTAACCTCGACGATGCAGGCAACAAGGGCTCCACCGATTACCACGGACCCAAGCAGGCAGACTGGGCCTACTTTGTCGGTAGCTTCAAATACACCCTGTACCGGCTTCAGGAGCGCATCGTTGGGCAAGGCCCGAACCCTCCAGCCCCCCAAGATAGTTCGGTACCGCCAGGCCGGTGAGCTATCTCCGGATGGGGGATCGGTTACCGAGTAGTGCTGGACTCCACGTTGTGGGCCAGATCTCGAGGCCACGAGTCTGGCGTTGGACTCCCTAATGGCAGCCTCGGTGTCGGGCCGAAGATCCCGTCGGCTACGTGACCTTGCTCGTCGAGAGGCGCTGAAGTTGGGCGATCTGGGGCCCCTTGGAGCTGCAGAATATCGGCGCACTTACTAACCGGCACGGGCGGTGTCGGGGCTGGCTTTGGCAAGGCGGCCGATCTGGTCCTGGATGTCGCGTCGCAGGATATCCATGTCGATGGCGCCCGGATCCCACTTGCCCTGGGCGCGACCGGCATACTCCTTATGCCCGATCGTGCGGGCAGAGGTCTGTGCCAGCCGTCGGTTGATCGCCGCACAGCAATTGACCAAGGCGAAATATTGGGCGTTGGGCCAATTCTGGCGGTGTGGAGCGGTAGGGCTAGTACCGGTGTTTGCGCATTCGATGCCGATCAGGTGCCAATCGCCCATGTTGGTCGGCAACCACGGATACATGCGAACGCCCGCGTGCCACGCAACGCCGACCGCTACCACGGTCACCGAGCCATCCCGCGCGATGTGGAGCTGCGACAGCGGCCCTGCAAGGTCGGGGCGACCGTGGGCGATCGAGGCGGCGCTGGCGCTATCGGATCCGGTGTGGTGCACCATGACACCGCGAATATCTTTGAAGTCGCCGTGCCCGCGGCTACGCCAGCCGGGATACTCGATGGGGTTGACGCCCGCAGCGCGCAGGATGTCGACAATCCAGACCGGGTCGCCGGTCCAAGGTCCCGTCTGCGGCATAGCGGGTCCTTCCTCGCATCATCGGTAACAGTGGAATGCCAACCGTTGACGCGATCGAACGCGCAGTGCGGACGCTGAGATCCGATGCGTACCCAAATTCTACGCGGGCGCTAGGACAAGAACCGCGCGGCAACGCCAGTCGCGAGAATGGTTATTACATAAACATTTTGCCAAAGATGCATTGGCTGACATGGGCATGCCTCTAAGGCGTGATTCGACTTCGCGCGGTCCTGATCGCCGAGGAGTACCAGCGAACTTCAGCGCGGCGCGACCTGTGGCGCGAAGCCGCTGGTGCAGGCCAAACAGATCGGCTAGTCGGCACCCGCGCGCGAGGGACGTGAGTACGCGATATCCGTGATATGCATGTGATGTCTTGTAACTCAAGCTTTCCGCTCTAGGGCGCCTACAATTGATGGTGTCAGATCGGCCGTCTTCACTGACGGTACTCGGGCCAGTCTCAACGTGAGGGGTGAGCCAAATGGTCAGAACACATACCGTGGTCTCGGGGGACACACTGTGGCAATTGGCGTTGCGTTTTTATGGTGATGCGGAGCTTTATCGGCTGATCGCCGCCGCCAGCGGGATCGCCGATCCTGCCGTCATTGGTGTGGGGCAGCGGTTGGTCATCCCCGATGTCACGAGATACACGGTGGTTGCGGGAGACACGTTGTCGGCGTTGGCGTTGCGTTTTTATGGTGATGCGGAGCTTTATCGGCTGATCGCCGCCGTCAACGGCATTGCCGATCCCGCCGCCATGAACGTCGGGCGGGCACTGGTCATATTTCTCGGGCGCAGTGACGGGTTTGGGCTGACGATCGTGGACCGCAACGAGAACGATCCGCGCCTGTGGTACTACCGATTCCGGACCGACGCAATCGGCTGGAACCCGGGCGTCAACGTCCTGCTGCCCGATGACTATCGCACCAGTGGACGCACCTATCCCGTCCTCTACATGCTCCACGGCGGTGCCGCGGACTTCCGCCAGTTCGACTTTCTGGGCATCCGCGACCTGACCGCCGGAAAACCGATCATCGTGGTGATGCCTGACGGCGGGCAGGCGGGTTGGTACTGCAACCCAGTCGGCTCGTTCGTCGGCCCCCGAAACTGGGAGACGTTTCACATGGCCCAGCTGATCCCCTGGATCGAGGCGAACTTCCGAACGTACGCTGAGTACGACGGCCGCGCGGTTTCGGGGTTTTCGATGGGTGGGTTCGGTGCGCTGAAGTACGCGGCCAAGTATTACGGCCACTTCGCCTCGGTGAGTAGCCATTCGGGCCCGGCGAGTCTTCGCCGGGACGGCGGCCTCGTCGTGCATTGGGCCAACTTGAGTTCTGCCGCCGTCGAACTGGGCGGCGCAACCGTCTACGGCGTGCCGTGGGACGAGGCCAGGGTCAGTGCCGACAACCCGGTCGAGCGGATCGAGAGTTACCGAAACAAGCGGATCTTCTTAGTCGCGGGTACCAGTCCGGATCCGGTCAACTGGTTCGACACCGTGCAGGAGACCCAGGTGCTTGCCGGCCAGCGAGAGTTCCGCGGACGCCTCAGCGACGCCGACATCCCACACGAATTTCGTGAGGAGCCCGGCGGCCACGTCTTCCGGCCCAACATGTTCATGCTCGACCTCGACGGGATCATCGGGCGGTTGCGCCCCGCGAGTAGCAGCGTGGCAGTTTGAGACCTCGCCGACAGTCATCAACGTGGCGGGTGGGTCGAATAGGGCACTCGCGCTGAACAACTGGGCGTAGCTACGCGGCTACCTCGAACCGATCGGCGGACCGTATCGGTGGCATGGTCGAGTGAGTACCGATACGCGTGCGTTAGCCCAGCTCGCAGGCGACCGCTGCCCTGGCGTGATTCATACCCCGCACGGGCGAGTAGCCATGACCCTTGACGAGGCCGACTTGTGAGGTCGGTACCCCCTGCGGGGTGCTGGACGCCCGACCATCCTGGGCCAGGGCGTCGCTGACGTCTGTCGGCCGGATGGGCGATTCGCCGCCGCCGACTCCGATCGGGGCATTTCTCACCCTGCTCCGAGGGGAGTGACGCTGGCGGCTACGTGCTGTGCAAGACCTGATACTGCGCGGCGGCAAGCTGTTGTGCGTCCTGGAGTTCGCGCTGACCCGCTTCGATGACGTAACGGTCCACCGTCGTGTAACAGGTGTTGCTGCTCTCGTCCGCCACGCATTGGCTATCCGGCAGATTCGGAATGGCATCGGTGGGTGTGGAACCTGCCTGCCCGGGCCGCCCCTTGGCTGCCAGCGTGATCAACCCGTCCACCATACGGCGCGCCGCGGCGGCCTCCTTGGTTTGGAAAACCGTTGCCGCACCGCCAGACATCAGCTCAACCCCCGCGTCATCTTCGATCGCGGCCATGGCAATCGGATCGAGCGTGAAGTTCAGTGAGCCGCGTCGGTCGTAGGCATACCCGGAGTTGATGCTCTTCTGTTCCTTCTGCTGGATGGTGCGCGCTACCAATCCCGACGGATCGCGCGGCAGGTTCACCAACTCCGCGACATTGGTGGGTGTGAACTCGTCGATTGCGGGAAGCTGCTTGTCCAGCGTCGCGCTTACTAGCTGGGCAGCGGTCTCAGTCGATGACGCTTCCCCCCACTCGTGCAACACAAACGGACCCCGCGGGGTGAAAGCCGCCACCACGTGCTTGCCCTTGTCGTTGACTCCCGCAGCCGCGTGCGTGTCCGGATGGCCCGGTATGGAAATCGGCGAGACCGGCCCTGGCCCAAACCGATCCGCGGCCGCCAGTAACGGAGCGGCAGCCGCCGCAGCATCGGCGTCGGGAAATCTCATGACGAAATTCTTCAGCCGTCGGTCATGCGGTATCGCAGAGTCGTTGGTGGAACGGGCATTTGCGAATCCCGTGACGTAGCCGTGGTCGATGGCGATGCGCACCGCCTCTTGACTGAAGACATCACGTAGTGCTTCGGACTTCATGACCGCGTTCGGCATATCCTTGCGATTCAGATCGGGATCCACCTCCCAGGGGCCGATCACCGCGCTCGACATCCGTTGCGCCTCAATTCGCCGCCCGACGACATCGGACCCAGCCTTGCCCAGCGCGGGTCCGGGCGTCACCGGGTACGTTCCGGTGTCGAGCGAACCAGAGGGAGCCGAGTCCGAGGAATCAGCCGCCGGTGTGCGCGCTGGCGTATCTGAACAAGCCTGTGCCGTAAGCGATGCCGCCGCCAGTATGGCGACAATCCAGACAACCTTCACCATCACCCCTAAGTTAGTTGGCTTAGCGCCGATAGGCGCGCACCTGCGATAACGCTAGCAAACAAAACTGCACTCGCGTCTTGCTGAGGCATACGTGGATTGGTCATCCGAGCGCGGGCGGGCCCACGTCGGAATGTGCATACTGCCGCGCTGTTCCCGAGTTGTTCTGTGCAGATTTGCACATGCGGATGGGCCTCATGCGGCCGAATCGGGCGATTACAAATCGACAGCCGCGGCAAGCGGGTTGGGCTCGGCGGCATCGAACAATTGCCGGATGGGCGCGAACGCCGCGGTGATGGCCTCGGCGGTCGCATCGGCGGCGTTGTTGACCACATGCACATGTGCGGTCGGATAGACCGTGTGCGTACCGAGGTAGCTAAGCGAGTAGTTGACGTCGATCGGATACCCCTGCTTAGCCTGTGCGGGCGGCGAGGGCGCCGTCTGCACGATCGTGATCACGGCATCAACGAATCGATCCCAAACCTCCGCACTCACGGGGCGCGTGATGACCGACTCCGCCGGCCAGCGATTGTCTGCGACGCGCATTTCGGCACTGGATTTGCGGACCGTGATGGTGGTTGTGGTGTGTTGATACATAACCCCGAATCCGACCAGGTCGTGTACATACAGGACGTACGGATCCAGGCTCCGCACCGGCTGATCAGACACATTGACCATTACGCACCATCCTTTCGCGGCCACCAGATAGGCCGGTTGGCGGACCTTGAACCGGGCCCTGGATGCGACCGTAAGCCCGGATAGCTGTATCAGTCAATATTTAGGCGTTATGAACTTACTGGCAAACTGATCTGCCTGCCAATTTACGAATACGACCGAACCCGACTCTGTTCTTGCGCGATGTGCGTGACTGTCGGCCACCAGGCGGCGATGTCGATGAGCTGGGTGAGTTCGTCGTCGCGGGTCGCGGTGGTCGCGAGGGGTGCGCTGTTGGTGGGCGACGGGTCTGTGCTGGTTGGGTGTGCGATGGCGTTGGCTATCTGTAACGCCTGCAGACCGCTCTGGATGACGGCCTGTGGTCCGCAGGCATGAGCGAGTCGTTGTCGGTCGTTGTCGGTGAGTTCGGTGATGTGGGGGGCCAGTTGCATGAGGGCGTCACGGATTTCGATGACGACGCGGTGCAACTGGAAGTCGGTGACCGGTTGAAATCGTTGCGGGGACGCGTTGAGGACGATGTCGGGGTAGGCGGTGGTGAGGTCGGTCCATAGGGGGTGGAGTTTCCTCCAGGTGCGGCCGTTGGCGTCGCGGTGCAGGAGTGCTTGTGCGGCCACGACGCAGGGTCCGAACGCTAGCGGTAGGGCCAGGAGCAGGGCGCCGAAGCCGGCGTAGGAGTAGATGGCTTGGCGCACAGGCAGGGTGTGGGCTAGGTGCAGGCGCTCGAGTAGAGCCAGGGTGAAGATGCTCAAGCCAGGTAAGCATATGAACGCGGCGATGGCGCTCAGTTCGACGGCGATGAGGCGTTGGGCCGTGGTGGTGTGTGTGTCGCGCAGGTTCTTGGCGAGCTGCGACAGGATCACGGTGGCTGCGGCGACCGACAGGACCGACCAGATGGCGGCGGCCAGCACTTCAGAGTTGTCGCTGGCCAGGGCGATGGGTTGATCCTGCCTGCGGGGGTCGACGGCCACGAAGTAGAGCACGATCAGGGTGACGACGGTGGAGATCCGGTAATGGCGGTAGCCACGGACCAGGGCGTCGGGGTCGATGCCGTCGGTCATCGCGATGATGCCGATGACCTCGGGGCATGTCAGCAGTAGCAGTGCGAGGGGGATTTGGGAGGTGGTGCCGATCGTGCTGGGGATAGTGGCGGCGAGCAGGTGTTGCACCTGTGGTTCGCTGGCCAGATGGGTGGCGGCAAGGTACGTCAGTGCGCGATTGCGGTGGCGGGCGGCGAGCCCGGTGCTGAGCCAACGCCGTCGAAATGCGAGCACCAACACAAAACAGGCGAAGACGGGCCACGAGATGAGGCCCGGTATCGCACTGGTCACTGGTTGCCCAGCAGGATGTCGGTGAGGGTTCGGTCTTTGGGTGTGTGGCTGAGGATGAGGCTGGCGAACATTTCGGCGTCATGTTCGGCGGCGGTGTTGTAGGCGCTGCGGCCCAGGGCCGCTTTGACGGTGCCCGGGTCGAGGTTGGGTGTGAGCGCTGAGACCATCTGTGCTGTATCTGTTTTCGCGCTCTTATCGTGACCGAGCAGCATGTGGCCTAGTTCGTGCAAGATGATTTGGTCGGCGTGCAGCCTGGAGGTTCCGTCTTGGTAGAGAACGATGTCGTCGTGTTCGCGGACCAACCACAGGCCGCAGGCGCTTCCAGCCAGGAGTGCGGCGTCCACAGGCAGGAGCGTGATCCGGCGACCGCGCAGTTGTTCGACGGCAGCAATGAACGTCGCCCGGTCGAACGGGTCGGGTACGGGCAGCTGGCCGATGAGCTGGCGCATGTCGGCTTCGGGTGAGCCGTTGTGCTGCGGGCGTTTACGTCGAAGTCTCATCAGGGGGTCCGATCGGGGGCAGGTTTTCCAGCTCGCGTAGACGGTCCACGATGCCGGCCAGGTTCCCGATGGATTCGGGTGTGAGCCCGGAGAGTCGGGTGGCGATATCGCGGATGCCGTTGTCGCGCATGGCCTTGACGAGACGAAGCTCAGATTCGACGGCGGCATCGGCGCCGGCATCAATGAGGTAGGACGCGGGCACGCCGAAGTACTCGGCGATGGCTTGCACGTTCTGCACGGTGGGGTTGGTGCGCTTGCCGGTGCGCAGCAGGCACAGGTATGGCGCACTCATCTGGACCCCCGTCTTCTCGAAGATTCCGTCGGCGACCGTCGCATCTGACGGTGGTTCGCCTGCGGGACTCATCACCTCGTACAACTTGGTGAGCTTAGCGGCCAGGCTCTCATGCCGCATGTCTTCAGCAACGTGTATTCCGTCATCCTTGCTCGCCATGTACCCCATCCGTTCGTTGGCTTTCCCACCCAGAGATCAACGTACCGCAATCCTTGACCAGTAACCGCACTATAGGCATAGTCTTTCCAGTAAGTGTTGCTACAGCAATCGTTGACTGATATACATCTGCATGTGCCGCCGCAAAGCGTGGCATCCAACCCTCAGGTTGTGTCCAGACGGGGAGATAGACGGTTGACTAGTGCATTAACGCCCAGGCGCTCGAAGCGCTGTGTTGCAGCCGCAACATCAGCGTCAGTTGCGGCCGTGATCTTGATTGGTACGCCCTGCGCGGTTGCCGATCCGCAGGTGATGCCCGATCAGCAGCAGCAGTTCGTGACCGATGACGGCTGGACGGTGGGGTTGACGATGACCAATGAGGTGATCGATCACATCGACAACATCGCCGGGGCGAGCAACTCGTGGCAGGCCCGGGTGTCTTACCGCGCGGAGGCCACCATCAGCGGTGCCGGCGCGGCGGTTATTCAGGACGCACAACTGGAAACCGGATATTTCGTGGGCTGTCGCACCGACTCGTCTTCGGGTGTGGAGCTCGGCGGTGACCTGGGTCTGACACTTAGCCAGCAGGTCAACGGCCAAGCCTACGGCGGGGCCTATGGCGGCGGCAATGGCGGCGCGGGGGGCGGCGGCGGACAGGGCGGCGGTTTCGGCGGCGCCTCGGCGGGTGGCTCCCTGGGCGCCCAGGAGCATATCGGCGGCTACATGCGTGTCGTGCTCAAACCGGGCGGTTTGGCGCAGTTGCCGATGGACCGGATCAACTTCCGCAACATGCACGCCGTCTCACAGGTGCGTAACCAGAACGTCGAGGCCGATGGCTGCGGCGGCCAGGTGAAGATCCAGTCCTTTGCGACGTTCCGGATCCGCACCGAGAACGGCAACGACACCCAGACCGTCTACGGCGAACCGAAAGACCTCTAATGACAAAAGTTTTCAGAATTGCGCTGATGCTGCTTGCTGTTGGGCTGGTGGTCATCCCCGCCGAGGGGTCGGTCATGACAGCTAGCCGCGCGTATGCCGATCCGGTGGTTCCGACTCCGCCGCCGCTGCCCGCTCCGCGGGAGATGCCCGCCGATGCGCCCCGCATCAACAACATTGGCGGCGCGAAAGTCTCGTCTTCAGCACCCCAGGGTGAGGGCAACGGGATGGGCCAGCCGTTGGCGGCCGCACGCGAGCTGTCGAATTTCACGGTGCCGATGTTCGCCAAGGACGGCATCTTCTTCCCCACCACCTGGGCCGGCAAGAACATCGCCATCCACCTCCCCGGTGAGATGACCTTGCAGGCCGCCGCCTGGTCCGGTGACGGCGGCGCGACCTACACCTCCAATGATGTGGATTACCAGGTGATCCCGTTCTCCGGTGGTGGCGGCGATATCGTGATCCGCCGCAAAACCATCTTCTCGCCCTCGGATATGGCTGTCGGGGTGCGCATCCCCGAAGGCACTCACCTGCGCCAGGGCACCAACGTGGTGCTGGTCGAATCCGACGCCCACCCCGGCGCCCCATCACGGGTGATCGGCACCTTCTCCATCCCTGTAGCCCGCGACACCAACCGCGCCGCGATCGACGTGACCCCCGGCATCGGACCGGGCTTCCCGAAGCAGACCAACATCCTGATCAACCTGGGCCAGGCCAACATTTTCGCCTTCCCCATCGAGATCACCCTGTCCTACCGCGCCTCCAACACCCCCACATCAGGAGCCTTGACCGCCGACTGGAACGGCATGCCCAACGGGGTTAACGCACCCCAAGTCATCACGGTCCCCGCCGATTACGTCACCGACCTCGACGGCAGGTACCGGCCAGCTGGGGTG
The DNA here is from genome assembly GCF_002013745.1 of Mycobacterium sp. D16Q16. Lineage (NCBI taxonomy): Bacteria > Bacillati > Actinomycetota > Actinomycetes > Mycobacteriales > Mycobacteriaceae > Mycobacterium > Mycobacterium sp. D16Q16. The sequence continues at coordinate 23,984 of NZ_MAEY01000006.1, read as the reverse complement.
GACCCCGTGCTCTATGCCGAACGGCACAACGGTATGTGCCCCGGCGGACCCAGCCAATACCGCTCACCGGACGGCCGCACCGCGGACTTCACGCCCGCCTGCATGCGCCAGCAGATGTGCCTAGACGCTGCACCACGCGGGACCTCGGTCGATGTCTGCAACAACACCCTGTTCGCCAACATGTCCACCAACTGCACCTCAGCATTCGGACAACAAGGCGACCAATACGACACCTGCCTGCGGGTCGCCAACGACGAAGCCGCCTGGGTAAAAGCCAACATGCTCACCGGCCCCCTGTGCCAACCCATCACACCGGCCACCAATACCCGCAGATTGCCCTCCAACGGCAACACCTACTGCGGCACCACCAACTAACCGGGGAACACGATGAATATCCTCACGAGTCAAACCAGACTTCCCGCAAAGGCTTCCACGCGCCAACTGCTTCACCGCGCAGCCAGTACCGTGGCCGTTCTTGCGATCGTCGCCGCAGCGGTCGGCTTACCGATCATCGCCCCTGAAACCACAAATGGCCCTAGCTCCGTGGTAGCGATCGCACGCGCCGACTGCCCACCGGACTGCGGCGGCAACCCCGGCGGCAATCCCTCCGGTCCGCCCGGCGGCGGCACCGAATTCGTCCCACCCTCCATGCCCGCCATGCCGTCCTACGAATCCGGACGCGGCTACCCCGCACCCGACCAAAACAACAGCGTCTCCATCTACAACAGCGCTGCACCCCAACCCAGCCAAGCCGCTCAACCAAGCCAAGCACCCGCCCAGAACCAGAACGGCAGCTACAACCGCGCCGCCAACGGCGAACAACAACCCAACCAATATCAGCAAGCCCCCAACAACCAGGGGATCAACCAAGACTGGCAACAACTCAGCGATCGCCTCAACAACCAGACGCAGGGGCAGAACCACGCCAACCAGCCGAATCGGGAGCCTGACCAGCAGGATCAGGAACCTGATCGCTGCGATCTCCTGTGGAAAGACCTCGTGAGCGTGGGCCAGGCACTATCTGATGTCTACGACCGCGGTGGGGATGACCCGGCGCTGGAGCAGCGATCCGCGGAACTCAGTTCGGCGCTGAACGAGGAATGTGCATCTCCTGCTTCCACCCCGGCCGAAGACGAGGACGACGACCCAAAACGGAAGCCTAAGTCGGGAAGCAGGAAGAGGTCCGGCCCCATTGAGCCGAGGATGTGGACGTTGGAAGAATGCCAGAGGAAGCTCCAGGAAATGAAGCGCACGCGCACACATATATGTGTGCCGGTTGGTCAAGCTGGTATGTACTACCACGGAGGCAGATGGGCCCAACCCCCTGTGCCTCTCGGGCCGGCTCCGCCACTGATAAACGGCGACAACAGAGCAGGGGGCGATGCTAGTAACTTACCGCCGGGTGCCCTGCCAAATCCCGGCCCCACCGCCCCTGCTGAGCCGCCGCCTCCCTATACACCGCCCCCTCTGGACTGCGGCCCCGGATACCACAAGACCGGTGAACCTCCTGGCGGCGGGGGCTTTCCCTGCCGGCCTGATGATCCAGGGATTCCGCCGGGAACGCTGTCACCGTACTGATCAACTAGTCAAAGCGTCATTTCGCGCGCCGGTCCTAGTACGCTCACGCCGCCAGTAGATCGACCCCTCTTTGAGCTTGGCCACGACGTCGTCATAGGCGTAGAGCTCTTTACAGCCCGGCGTCCGGTGCTGGTTCGTTGGCCGTCTGCGTGTAGGTACAGGCGCGGCACGACCCGGCGCAGCACTTTGTAGAACGTCGAGGGCGGAGGTGCCTCGCCGGCGAGCTTCATCATGCGCAGCACGTCCGCTCCCGTCATGGGCTGATCGCGGGCCCGGGCCCGCATGTCCTCGCGGAGTTCATCGACGCTGTACGTCGACCGGCACCGCGGACATCCCACGACGCTCTCCCCTTCTCTGCGTAGAGCTTCACCCCGCACGTCAGCGGGACACCTTCGTCGCTCTCCCCCATCGGCTTCGAGCACTCTCCGAAGAGCTGCAGCTCGGGGCGGTCGATGGCCCTGTGTGCCTTCTTGGTGAGGGCAACGAGCTCGTGGTACAGCTCAGCGGCGTTCTCCTCGGACATGATCGCGAGCAGATTGTGGGCCAGCCAGCGCGCCATGTCCGCGCTCGATGCCGTGTAGTCCATTGGGATGCGGCGCCACCCGGGCAGCAAGGGACCGATGAACTCCGGCTCCACCGAGTCCAGCGGCAGAAACCGAACGTGGCGGCTCTCGGTGATCTGCTTGACCCACGAGGTCAGCTCGGCACGGGTCTCGTGGCGCAGCTTGGACGCCCTGCCATCCGGGAGCAGTGGCATGGAGTCGGGCGCCGTGCGGACACTGCTCGAGCCCATGCGGGTCTGCAAGTAGGCCGACTCCATCAGGTGGTCCAGATACCAGATGATGCCCGGCTCCTCCCCCTGTGCCTCGGTTCCCTTGCGGCGGGCCACCTTCTGGCCGACAAGCAGCCGCCTGATGGTCTTGCCGCAGTTCCAGCACAGGAACAGCTCGCAGCGTTCTCCGCAGCGGGTGCACTCGGTCACGTTGGCAGTACCTTCCCCCGGGCGAGTGTCAGTTCGATGATGTCGATTCGGTCAGGTCGGGCTTCGAGCTCGGCTATCGCCTGGAGCACTGGCGATTCCGTATGCGAATTGGCCATCAGACGCCCGCCTTGAGTCGGCCCTTGCAGGGGCAGGACTTGTATCCATCCCCACCGGGGCGTGGACATTTCCGCCCGGCTAGCGCTCCCCAGTCGATGCAGTCGCGCCCGATCGCCTCGTTCACGTCGTACGGGCCGGGCCTGTCGCGACGTCCGGTGCCGTTCCAGTCAGCCATGCGCGGCCTGCTGGTGAGTGCATTCACGACAGGATCCGAGCCCAGCCGCCAGCCCTGTTCGTCGCAGAACGTGCACGCTTCCCGTGCTTCTCGGGCCCTGCGGAGTGCAGCGTTCTCGTTTTCGGTGGACCGCGATTCGGTCACTTCCTAGTGGCGTTGTGCGCCACATGTCTGTTGAGTGTCGTCTGGGTCGCGAGGGCAGGTTGGCCTACTTGCGTGAGCTCCCAACCGGATTCGTGTTCTCTGGCTGCCAGGGCCGTGCCTGGTGGATACGGCCCGAGCGATCGGTGCATCGGGCCTGGGAGGGCCTGCGCCCGGAGGACGAGCGTCAACTGCTGACCTACGGGTGCGGCATCACCGCTGCTGTCAGCCGCGCAACACCCCGGGCCGTCGACGTCACGGCGAGCGAATTCCGTGCGGCCCGGCCAGATTTTGAGGAGAAGATGCGGTGCTTGGAACCTCGAGCACTGGCATTCCTCGGAAAGCGTGCGGTGGTCTCCATGCTCGAAGCCCCACACATCTCCTTCGGGCTACAGCCGTTTCGCTTCGCGGAGGTGACGACGTGGGTGTTGCCGAACCCGAGCGGGCTCAACCGGCGGTCTACGCTCGATGCACTTGTCGACGCCTACGCCGAGCTCCGCATGTCTCTCATTGATGGAAGTTCCACTGGCCGACGTCCTGGGCCAGGGCATCGCTGACATCGACCTCGAGCCCGCCGACCACCGGGCCCGGATTGGACGCGGTGCTCACAATGCGTTGGTAGAGAACTGCGCCGGGGAAGACCTGACCGCGCGACCACGACCGGGTCTGCCAGGCCCACACATGGCCGGGCGAGCGTGAGTTACCGATCACACCGTCGGCGGCGGCCCACTGGCACGGATTGACACCTCCGTAGATGCCGGTGCGCTGCACGCCCAACACCGAATTGATGCCCCGAAACCATGGCAGTGCAACGTCGTTCCAGGTGTCGCGGTTGATGTCGTCGTCGACGGAGAAGAAGACCGGTGCGCTCTGTCCACCACCCGCGGCAGTGTGCAGTTGCCAGGCGGTGCGCGCGTCCTCGACGCCTCCTGCGAATCCGCGGGTGAAGTCCGACGGAGCTGTCCCCCCGGGCTTTCCGTATTGGAAATTGCTGACGATCACCAGCCCGGCCGCGGTGAGCGACTGAGCATAGGGCCGGGTGATCGGCTTGGCGCCCATCGAGGAGCCGGGACGCGACGTCGAGACGTAGTTGATCACTCCCGAGTGCCCGGCGGCCTTGATGTGCTCTGCCGGAATCTGGCGCATGGCAAAGTCGATCAATGTGGGCGCAGCGGCCGACGCCGTCGGTATTCCGGTACCAAGTGATGCCGCACCGAGCCCGGCGAGTGCTGATACCGCAGTGGCGTAGCGCAGCGCGTCACGTCGGGTCACCGAACGTGAGGAGCGTAGAAAGCTGTCAGTCCCCGACGACTCTTGCATCGCAGGAAGTTAACAATGTGACTGTTGTTAAAGATGTAGCCTCGCCGGTACTTCCGATAACGTTCTTGCATCAAGGCGTGCGATCTCGTGATCGGTACGGGCGCAGTCGTTCTCGGCTGCGAGCCCAACTAGTTGCTGTAGAGACGCAGAACCTGCGCCGCTGTGGTGGCGATGTCGCCGCTCAGCCGCACGACCGGCGGGCCGCCGCGCTGATGGATGACGTTCGCCAGAATGGCTACGTACGTGTCCGAGCCCGGGTCTATCCACAGCGATACCCCGGTGAAGCCGGAGTGGCCGAAGCTGCCGATGGGAAAGAGCATTCCGCGCGGCTTGGATAATTCGGTATCGATATCCCAGCTGAAGCCGCGCAGGTTCTGTCCCGCAATGGCCGGGTAGCTTGGCGCGAGCAGGGGATCTGTTGGGTTAGGGCCCTTTTCGATGGCCTGGCGGGTGGCGTTGTTAGCGGCCGCGAGTTGCGTGGGGGTATGGCCGGGCTGCTGCGGACTCGTCATCAATTCCAGCGTGGATTGTTTCAGCGGGAACGGGCTCGGCCGCCCGGCGAGCCGATCGAGAAGCGCCTGGGAGTACCGGCCGACGTCATCGGCGGTCGAGAACACGCCGGCGCTGCCGGCCACACCGCCCATCCGGCGCGCGGTTGGGTCATGCACGGTGCCGCGAATCAGATGGTCGTAATGGGGGTTGAGGCCCGGGGAGTCTTCGTCGTGCGCTGTCGGCGCGATGCGTGTCAACAGATCGGTGCTCCAGGTGCCCGGCAGGCACGGGGCGCCAGTATGCGCGGTCTTATCGAAAGCAATTGCCGTACCGATGATTTGGTGCTGCCCGCACGCCTTGGCTGCGGGCAGGTACCGTGTGTCGGCCATGCCCAATGGCGCAAAGACGTTGTCCTGCACATAAACATCCAATGGCTCGCTGGTGATCTTTTCGATCAGTGTGCCGAGGATGATGAAGTTGATATCGGAATAGTGGAACGTCGTGCCGGGATCGAACGCCAACGGGGCGGTGAGTGCGCGATGGATGCCGTCTGCCTTGTCGGCCTCCATCAGGCCCCAGGGGCCCTGATGGCTCAAGTCGCCTCCGATACCCGAGGTGTGCGTGAGCAGCATGCGAAGCGTCACCTGGGCGCGGCGTGGATCGTGGGCGGGGTTGAAGCCCGGCAGGTATGTCTGCACGGGTTCGTCGATTGCTACCAGGCTCTTTTCGTACAGCTGGAGAAGGGCCACGCTCGTCCCGAGAGGTTTGGTCAACGATGCCAGGTCGAACATCGTGTCTTCGGTCATCGGCTCGGCGGGCGCGGGCGACCCATCCAGGCCGGGTTCGTCGGGGAGCTTGCGCCACCCGAAAGCCTGCCGGAAGGCAACCGTGCCGGCGTGTCCGATCTCCACCACCGCACCGGGCAGCCGGGGTGCCGCAACCGCGTCGTTTACGAGGCGGGTGACGGGGGCGAAAGGGCCTTGAGGAACGACGCTCGGCGCAGGGATCTGATGCGCCGAGTTCCCGCACGAGGGCACCCCCGCCAGGGCAAACAGGACTGCGATGGCGGCGAAGGCCCGGGCGACGCACGATCCCGATACCGTCACCAGATCGACGGTAGTGGAGTAGCAGGACCACGAGCTTTCAAGGGGGCGTTCAGAGCTGTCGGCCGAGAGAATGGATGCATCAGCTGACCAGCTCCCAGGGAAGGTGGGCGGTTGGGGATGTCTATGAGGCAGTCACGAGTCGACGGGCTGTACGTGGATTTCTTCACCGAGTGTTGCGCTGGTCGGGTCTTGTGGGCGGGTCGCGCGACGTCCTTGCGCTGGAGGGACTGCACCGCTCGTTGCAACGCATCAAGGAGACCACCGAGGGCTAGTCTCCGGAGCTCCGGGTCTCCACGTAATCGGCGACGCGCTGGTCTGCCGGGTCGGGGGACTGACGCAGTCCATCGATGACACCGGTGCGATTGCGTTCGGGCTGGTTCTGCGACATCTTTGTCTTGCCTTCGACACGATCGATGCTCAGTTCGATCCCGACGATCGCGCGTATCTGTGCGGTGGTGAATGGCTCTGGCGCATCATCAATTCCCCACGGTGACTCCCTGTTCTGTTCATGCCGGTCCGTGAGTTCGGCGACGAGCGTGCGTACCCAGTCGGCATCGTCATGAGCGGTGAGGGTGCCGTGCACGGTGATGACTTCGTAGTTCCAGGTGGGCACCACCTTGCCGGTCTCGTCTTTGGTGGCATAGAAACTCGGGGAGATGTATGCCTGTGGCCCGGGAACGATCGCGACGGTCGGCCCGCTCCGTTGCCAGTGCGGGTTGGCCCGAGATACATGCCCCACCAGGGTGTTGGTCGCGGCCCGATAGAGCAGAGGAACCGGAGTCACCAGGTATCCGTCGGCGTCATGCGTGACGAGGTGTGCCAGGCCGACTTCGGAGAGTGCCGCAGCTGCCTCGTCATCCCGCATCGCGAAGTTCTTCGGTACGTACACGAGCTCATTGTCCTTAACTGCTGTTGGTGAAGCGAGTGATATACGCGGGCTTCGCCCTGTAAGGGCGTGCGATCTCGTCCCCAGCGGCCCTGCCGCGTGACCACCTACAGTGGTTGTTCGAAGAACATCGAGAGGACCGTATGTCTACGGAAACGCCTGCTACACGCCTCGAGGCGGATGTCCGGGTGGTGCAGCCGCGCGCCTTCCTGCCGGTCTTTCTGCTCGCCTACTTCGCCTCCGCGGTCGCGCTGCTTGCTGCCGGGGCGGTGAGCATCCCCTTGCGTCTCGCCGAGCTTGACCCAGAACACAAGACGCAGGCGCTGTCGCTGACGATGGCTCTCGGCGGAATCGCGATCATCGTGGTGACACCGCCGCTGGGCCATCTCAGTGACACGTCGACCTCGCGATTCGGTATCCGCAGGCCGTTTCTTGTGGGAGGCACCCTGATCGGGGCGGTGGGTCTGACGACATTGGCCACGGCGCCGACGGTCGGGGGAGTCGTCGCTGGTTGGTGCATCACCCAGATGGGTTTCGCGGCAACGCTTGTGGTGTTCAACGCACTATTGGCAGATCAAATATCGGTCGCTATCCGCGCACGTGTTGCGGCGGCGTTTGGCATCTCGACCAGTCTGGCGCCCGTGGTCGGCAGTGTTTTCATCAACGTCCTGCCCAACGACCCCCGATGGTGGTTCGGTCTCCCGGCGGTGCTGGCGCTGCTGTTCAATGCCGCCGCGGCGTTTGTTCTGCGCGACATCGTCCGCACCCAGCGGCTTCCCCGCAGCTGGCAAGCGATCCTGGCCAGCTATTGGATAAATCCAAGGAAGCACCAGGATTTCGCGTGGGCGTGGATCTGCCGGCTCTTCGTCACGATGTCGGTGCTGTTGGTCACTGTCTACATGCTGTACATCGTGGCAGGCACCCTGGGGTTGTCCGAGCATGAGGCGGCCGCCAAGTACGGGATCATCATTGGCGCCTTCCTGGTCACCAACATGCTCACCGCGGCGGTGTCCGCATGGTGGTCGGATCGCACCGGACGGCGCAAGGGCATTGTCTGGACCTCATGCCTGATCACCGCGGTTGGCTTGGTGATCCTGTTGCTGTTCAAAGACTTTCATGCCCTCCTACTCGGCGCGGCGGTAATCGGAGCCGGGCAGGGCGCCTACGCCGCGGTGGACTTGGCGCTGATGACGGAGGTGCTCCCCGAGACGGAGTCCTCTGGGAAAGACCTGGGCGTGGTGGCCATGGCGTACCTGCTGCCGCAGCTGCTCGTCCCCATGTTGGCAACAGCGCTATTCGGGTTGCACCATGACCAAGGAGATTTCAGCGTCCTGTACCTCGCGTCGATGATGCTGTCGGTTCTCGGTGCGCTGGCGGTGCTTCCGATCAAAGCCGTGCGCTAATAGCGGCCGTCCGCGGGATCGGATGCGGTCACTCGTCGTGGGGTCCGATGTAGGACGCCACCGCGGAGTAGAAGATCTCGACGTAGATGTCGATCATGTGTTGGCGGTTTAAGTCGGGGCGGGATTGCCACCAGTGGCCGAGGCGCTCGGCTGCCCCGGACATGGCGTGAGCGAGACCTTCGGCGAACAGCTCAGGTATGCCAGGCCGATCCTTGATGATCAGCCGGTAGGTCGTCTGGATGATGCCCAGCCGCAAGTCGGCGAGTTCTTCACGTGACTCGGTGGGCAGCACTGCGGCGCTGCCGTCAATGAGCTCCCACCGTTCGGGGCGGGTCTGGACGAGTTCAAAGAACAGGCCGGCGGCGGTGGCGAATTGCTCTCGCACCTCCAGTGTGGAGTCCACCCGCGAGATAAGGGCCTCTATGAAGTCGGCTTGAGCCCGGCGGGCACAAGCCAGATACGCCCCATCTTTGGTGGTGAAGTGGCGATAGGCAATGGGCTTCGTGACCCCCGCGGCCTGGGCGATATCGCCCAACGACACCGCGGCGAAGCCACGCTCAAAGAACAACTGCTCGGCGGCGTCGAGCAGGTGACTGTGACGCAGCACCCACGGTTGACGCGTCGAGCTGGTCTCCATGGCTCAACAGCCTAACTCCACTTGTTACTTCTGGTAACAAGGGCTATGTTACCCGTAGTAACAATGGACCTGTGGCCGGCACAAGGAGCATGTGATGAGGGGATTCGATGGTCGTGGTGCGTTCCGCTCCCGACACACCGCCTCGAAGACGAGCAGTCGCAAACGGTCGAGTGGCCGCGCTGGGCGAATCCTCGGCACGTTGTGGATGCCCTTGGTGGCGCTGATCGTGATCGCGGTCGTCGCGTTCGGCGTCAATCGGATTCGAGAGAAGTCGCAGGCGATCAGCCACCCTCCGACTACCCGTCCGATTCCGGCCACGGTTGTTCAGATCAATCCCAAGAACGTCACCTACGAGGTGTTCGGCAATTTGGGAGCTAGCGGGAAAGTGTCCTATGCAAATCTCAACAGCGAACCGGTTGATGTCGTGCTGACATCACTGCCGTGGTCTGTCTCGGAAACCACGATGTCCTCGGCTGCGTCGCTGAGCCTGGTGGCTCAGGTCGACGGGGATTCGTTGGGCTGCCGTATTCGGGTCAATGGCGAGGTCCGTGAGGAACAGGTCGTCAACCATGCCAGCGCCGCAGTCGCCTGCACGGTGACGGCAGCATGACCTCGGGTCAGCAGCCGCCGGAGGACGCGGATACCGGTCCGGTGCAGATATCTTCGGCACCGCCGGTGGCGAAGGAACCCGAGAAGCGCTCTGCGCCAGTGCGATTGCTCCGGGTACTCGCGATTCCGGTGGTGATTTTCTGGGTGGTGGCTGCCGCCGCCCTGAACATCTTCGTGCCCACCCTGGAAGAAACCACCGCGGCCAACGCCAAGGCGATGATTCCGCGTGATGCACCCTCGTCGGCTGCCGCCATCACCCAGGGGCAGGACTTCCAGGAGTCCGATTACACCAGCATGGCCGTGGTTGTCCTAGAAACAGAGGGCCGCACGCTCGGCGAGCAGGACCACCGCTACTACGACGAGATGGCCCGCCGTCTGCTTGACGACAAAGAGCATGTGCAGTCGCTGATGAATCTGTGGGGCGACCCGGTCACCCGGTCGGGTCAGCAGAGCGCGGACGCGCAGGCCGCAACGCTGACCGTCAGACCTGCCGGAGATTTGGGCGATGCCGACTCCAACAGGTCGATCAAGGCCATCCGCGGCATCATCGAGAAGCTGGATAAGGACAAGCCCGAGGGTCTCACGGTCTACGTGAGTGGCCCCGCCCCCCTGGCCTCGGACACCCTCAACGCCGCCGATGAAAGCATGGTCACGCTGACCATCGTCACCGTCGTGGTGATCATCGCCATGTTGCTCATCGCCTACCGGTCCTTCACCCGGGCGATCATTCCTCTTGTTGGCGTGTTGATTACGTTGGCCACGGCGCGCGGTGTGGTCTCGCTTCTGGTCGAAAATCACGTCATCGGGATCTCGTCGTTCGCGATGAACATGGCGGTGTCGTTGGTTCTGGGTGTGGCCACCGACTACGGGATCTTCTATCTCGGTCGTTTTCAGGAGGCCCGGCGCGCGGGGGAGGACCGGGAGTCGGCGTACTACACCTCGGTGCGCAGCGTGGCTCACGTCGTCCTGGGATCGGGCATCGCCATATCGGGTGCGTGCCTGTGCCTGAGCCTGACGACCCTGGACTACTTCCGCACGCTCGGTCCGCCGTGTTTCGTGGCCATGGTCGTGGCCGTTATCGCGGCGCTCACGCTGGGTCCGGCGCTGTTGACGCTGGGGAGCAAGGTGCCCTGGTTGTCCGAGCCGGCCAAGACCAGCCCGGTCTGGCGCAAGCTGGGCACGGCCATCGCCAAGTGGCCTGTCGCGATGATCGCGGTTGCGGCGCTGGTGATTCCGTTGTGCATCGCGAACCTGGCCAACTACACGGTGAGCTACAACGATCGTGATTACGCACCCAAGAGCGTCGAGTCGTCTCGCGGGTACGACGCCGCGGATCGGCACTTCCAGCCGAGTCAGCTCTCGATCGACACCTTGTACATCAAGGCCGATCACGATATGCGCAACACCACCGACATGATCAGCCTGGATCGCATCGCCAAGAATATTGTTCGCACGCCCGGTGTTTCGATGGTGCAGAGCATCACCCGTCCCAACGGGCGCCCGCTGGAACATGCCTCGCTGCCCTACGCGATGGGTTCGATGGGAACCAAGATCGGCCAAAATCTGGGGTTCCTGAAAGACCGCGTCGCCGATATCGACACCATGGCCGCCCGGATGGGCGACATGATGCAGTTGAGTAAGAACATGGCGGACATCACCGGCCAGCTGTCCGCCGGTACGCACATGTCCGTGGAAGCTTCGCGGGGTCTGAAGGCCGCGATGGACAAGACGCGCGACAACCTGGCCACCTTCGATGACTTCTTCCGGCCCGTGCGCAACTATTTGTACTGGGAGCCGCACTGCTTCGACATTCCGATCTGTTGGGCCATGCGCTCGCTCAATGAATCGGTCGACAATATCGACGAGGCGACCTCGCAGCTGGGCCCGATGGTCGATGGCCTGAGCATGGTGGACGCGGCCACGCCGCAGATGATCACGCAGCTCAACGCGATGGTGCAGAACATGGCCGTCATGCAGCAGCTGACCTTGACGATGCAAAGCCTGTTCCACGCCACCATCGCCCAGCTGGAACCGATGATCAATCCGATGGTCGATATGGGCAAGGCGTTCGACAACGCCAAGAACGACGACTTCTTCTTCATGCCACCGGAGTCATTCAAGACCAAGGATTTTCAGACCGGCCTGAAGTTCATGATGACACCCGACGGCAAGGGCGCCCGAATCCTGATCTACCACCAGGGCGAGGCCATGAGCCCGGAGGGCATCGATCAGATCCAGCGGGCCGAGACCGCCGCGCACGAGGCGATCAAGGGGACATCGCTGTCCAATGTTGATCTGCTGGTGGCCGGTGCATCTGCCAATTACCGTGACGTCCAGGCATTTTCCCAGAACGACATCCTGACGATGATGCTGGCGACATTCGGGCTGGTGTTCCTGATCGTCATGGTCATTACCCGAACCCTCGCCGGCTCGGTGATTGTGCTGATCACCGTGGTGCTGTCTTTCCTGGGCTCACTGGGACTGGCCGCGTTCATCTGGGAAACACTGATAGGAATTGAATTGCATTGGCTGACACTGCCCATTGCGTTCATCGTGCTCGTCGGCGTGGGCTGCGACTACAACCTGCTCTTGCTTTCCCGGTACCGGGAGGAGTTGCACGCAGGTATCCGCACCGGCCTGATCCGCACCATCGCGGGGTCCGGCAACGTCGCCGTCACCGCGGCCCTGGTGCTGGCCGGCACCATGCTGGCGATGCTCTCCAGCGATGTGGTCAACATCGGCCAGGCCGGATCCACCATCTGCATCGGACTGATCTTCGACATGATGATCGTTCGCCTGTTCCTGGTCATGCCGCTAGCCCGGATACTCGGACCATGGTTCTGGTGGCCCCAAAAGCTGCCCACACGCAAACGCGCCACCTTCAGAGACGAGCCCGAACTCGGCCCGCGGCCAGACGTCAGCGCGTGAGTATGCAGCGGCTATCCGCTGTTGCGCAGCGCAGTGGCCAGACCGCTCATCGTGAGCAGTATCCCGCGCTGCACCAGTTCGTCCTGGTCGCCGGAACGATATCGACGCAGCAGTTCAACTTGTAGGTGGTTAAGCGGCTCTAGATAGGGAAAACGGTTGAATACCGAACGTGCCAGTGCGGGGTTGTCGGCAAGCAGGTCGTCGTGTCCGGTGATCAGCTGATGCATGGCGATGGTTCTGTCGTGTTCAGCCACGATCTTGTCGAAGACCCGGTGCCGCAGGGCTTCGTCGTCGACCAGGTCTGCGTAGCGGGCGGCTAATCCCATGTCTGACTTGGCCAGAACCTGGGCCATGTTGGACAGGATCGTCTGAAAGAACGGCCATTGACGATAGAGCTGCTGTAACACCTCAAGTCGTCCGTCGCCTTCGGCGATCCACTGTTGGATCGCGGCTCCCGTGCCGTACCAGCCGGGCAGCATCACCCGCGATTGGCTCCACGCCAAAACCCATGGGATGGCGCGCAGGTCGGCGATCGATGTGGTGGGTTTCCGCGATGTGGGCCGACTGCCGATGTTGAGCGCCCCGATCTCGTTGACTGGTGTCGAAGCCTTGAAATACTCGACAAATCCTGGTGTTTCGTGCACCAATTCGCGGTAGGCACGCTGGGCGCGCGCGGCAAGGTCATCGAGTATTTCGTACGCCGCGCCGGCCGCCTGCCCCAGACCTTCGACGTCGAGCAGCGTCGACTCCAGGGTCGCGGCCAGCAGTGTCTCGAGGTTGCGATGGGCGGTACGCGGCTCGGCGTACTTGGCGGCGATCACCTCGCCCTGTTCGGTAATACGCAGCGATCCGGACACCGCCCCCGGCGGCTGCGCCAAGATGGCGTCGTAACTCGGACCACCGCCGCGGCCCACGGTGCCCCCGCGACCATGAAAGAGCCGCAATCGAATTCCGGTCTTACGTGCGGATTCCACCAAGTCCAGCTCAGCGCGGTAGAGCGCCCAGTTGGCGGCCAGGTAGCCACCGTCCTTGTTGGAATCGGAGTACCCGAGCATGACCTCTTGGCTTTCGCCGCGGGCCGCCACCAGGGCGCGGTACAGCGGAAGTTCCAGTGCTGCCTCGAGAATGGCGGAGCCGCGTTGCAGATCGTCGATCGTCTCGAACAGCGGCACGATGCCCACTGGGCAGAATGGCCGTGGCCGTGAAGCGTCCAGCAGACCGGCCTCTTTGAGGAGAATCGCCGCCTCCAACATATCCGAAACGGATTGGCACATCGAGATGATGTAGTTGGGAACCGCTTTGGGGCCGTAGGTCTGAACAGCCCGCGCGGCGGCGGCGACGATATCGAGCTCCTTGCGGGCTAGCTCGGAGAGCTCCGCGTCCTCGCCGATCAAGGGACGGCGAGTACGTAGCTCGGCGAGCAGTACCTCGATACGCTCGGGCTCCGACAGCGATCGATAGTTGGAGTGCACCCCGGCCCACGCGAGTAGCTCGGACACCACCTCTTCGTGGACATCCGAATTCTGCCGCATATCTAGACCGCTGAGATGAAAACCAAAGACATGCACAGCTTCTCGTAGCGCTAACAGACGATCGTCGGCCAGCACCACGCTGCCGTGCGCGCGTAGCGAAGCATCCACGACGTCAAGGTCGCGGAGCAATTCATCCGGCGTGCGGTACGGACTCAGGTCGAGATCCAGATCATGCTCCGGCATCTGGTCAAGGATCTGGGCGGCGGTCGCGGTGAGACGCGCATGAATGACGCGCAGTGCACGACGGTAGGGCTCGTCTGCCCGCTCGGTCTCGCCACCTTGTTCGGCCAGCGCGGTCAGGTCGGCAGAAACCGTGACCAGGCGGATCGATAGGGAGAGCTCCTGCTCCAGTGCTACCAGTTGTTCGAAGTAGTAGGCAATGGCCGTCTGGGCGGCGCTGCTCGTCGCAAGATGCACTACCTCGGCGGTGACGTTCGGATTTCCGTCCCGGTCGCCACCGATCCAGGAGCCAGGCCGCAGGATCGGCTCGCTGAGTAGTTGCGTATCCGGCCACCGGCGGCGTAACGCCTTGCGGACCTCGGCGTTGATCTCAGGTATCACCTCGAAGAACGCCGCCTGGTAGTACCGCAGCCCGACTGCGATCTCGTCTTGAATTTTTAGCCGGGACAAGCGGATCAATGCCGTCTGCCACAGTGTGAGAATCTGCCGCCGTAGTTCGTTCTCGATATCGCGGCCGGTCTCGGTATGTGTCAGTCCATGCATCCTCAGCCGCATGAGTTCGGTAACGCGATGCTGGGTATCGAACACGGTACGGCGGCGTGTCTCGGTAGGGTGGGCGGTGATAACCGGTGACACCAGCGCGCCGGTCAGCGCGTGCGCGACGCGGTTCGAATCTATCTGCGCAGCATCGAGTTTGAGGTACGTGGCAGCGAGGCTGCTGTCCTGCGGTGGTGCGCCCGCGATGACGTGGACGGCGCGACGACGCTCCCGATGGATATCCTCGGCGACATTGGCCAGCAGTGCGAAATGGGTGAAGGCCCGGATGACGGGGATGGCTTGGTGAATGTCGACGCCGTCGAACAGGTCTGCCAGCTCAGCGCGGTCGATCTCCGATCGGCGCACCCGGAAGGACTCCACGCGCGCCCGCTCGACGAGTTCGAAGACCTCGTCGCCGCACTGCTCACGTACCGTTCGGCCCAAGATGGTGCCCAGGAGCCGGATGTCTTCACGCATCGGCTCGGTGGCCTCCCGGCCCACCTGTGTCCGGGTTACCGCGCCTATCGGTGCAAGATCGGAAACCTCAGCCATAAGTAGAGTATCGGTGGCGACAAGGCTGCCCGCACGATGAGCGCCATGATTGTTTACCGATCAGCACCCGATACGTCGGTGCGTATCTACGTGATCGACGCGATGGTGCTGTCCGACGCTGCCGGTGAGAACAAGTCGATCGCCGGTAGCAGGGCACGCAGCACGGCGGGGTTGACCTCCACCGGTTGATGAGTAACCGCGCGCACGATCCAGCGACCGGCCTCCTGTGCGGACAATGCGACGGCGCCGTCGTATTCTGCTGTGGGTGCGATCATTTCAGTGCGCACGAGCGGGAAGTGCACGTTGGTCGCGTGCACGCCGGGGTGTGGCCGCTCGGCATTGAGGCTACGCCCGAAGATCGCCAGCGCGCTCTTGGAGGCCGCATACGCGGAGAAGCGCGGAAAAGTGTTGGCATGCAAGGCCCATGTACAGACATTGACGAATTGGCCTTGTCCGCGCTCCATCATTCCGGGTAACAATCCGAGGGTCAGCTGCACGGGCGCGAAGTAGTTCAGCGCCATGGTCCGCTGGTAGTCGTGCAGGCGGTCGGTCGCATCGACAATGTGACGGCGGATGGAGCGTCCGGCGTTGTTCACCAGCACATCCACGTGCTGATCGGCGAGATCCTGCAGCAGCCGTGCGATCTCGGCCTGGTCGGTCAGGTCGCAGGTGCGCCAGTCGCAGCCGGTCTCCGCCGCGAGTGTCTGTAGCTCGTCTGCACGCCGGGCCACCCCGATGACGCGGGCCCCCCGGGCGCGCAGTTGGGTGACGGCCTGTCGGCCGATTCCGGCTGACGCACCGGTGACCACCACCGTCAGTTGGCTGACGTCACGACCCGGGCCGGACAGCAGGGAGTCGATCCGTGCAGGTAGCAGAGTGCGGCGCTGGACAAGCTCCTGGACGGTACGGCTAACGGACACGGAATCCCTCTCAGGTCGCGGGGGCCACCCGATACCGGATATGACCACACGGTCATATTAGCGGATAGGGTGGACCTGGACCGGGCCGGCCGCGACGCGGGGGGATCTGCCCGCGCTAGCGGCCGAATACGCGGGCGAGTCTGCGGAGTTTGGGAGGTGGGTCGGCGGCAAGGGCCTCAATGTGATGACGGCCTTTGCCGGCGGCACTTGCCAGCTCCGAGCCGCGCTCTGTGAGTAGTTCTGTGAGTTCACTTCCGCGCTGTGCGGCAATCTCGGTCAGCTGGCTGCCGCGTCGTTGAGCGGTCTCGGCGATCTCGGCTCCGCGTTCCCGGGCGTACTCGGCGATCAGCGGGGCCTTCTCGCGTACGGTCTCACCGAGCTCCGCGGCTTTGGTCTGTAGTGAATGCGAGGGATGTTCTGCTCCGGGGATGGCTGAGGCAACGGCGGCGACGGCGTCGCTGGCAGCTCTACGGGCGCGCCACGACAATCCGGGCCGTCCCTCGGTATCGATACCGGCGATGATCAATCCGCCCAAGAGCGAGATGTTCTTC
The DNA here is from genome assembly GCF_002013745.1 of Mycobacterium sp. D16Q16. Classification (NCBI taxonomy): domain Bacteria; kingdom Bacillati; phylum Actinomycetota; class Actinomycetes; order Mycobacteriales; family Mycobacteriaceae; genus Mycobacterium; species Mycobacterium sp. D16Q16. The sequence goes on along the minus strand of NZ_MAEY01000006.1, from coordinate 7,338 downwards.
CAGAAGTGAGTCTTCTGCTGCAACTTGAGGTCGGGATCGGGTTCGCGCCAGAATGCCTGGTCCGCCAGGGTCGCTGGAACCAAGGTGCCGGCCAGTGTCCATGCCGATATCCGGGGAAATCTACCGCTGGCAAGAGCCAGCCCGGCGGCAAGCTGAGTAGCCGCATGGATGCGCACGTAGGTCTGAGGATCTCGTGGCAGGTATGTGGCCACCGAGTCCGGCGCGCTGTCTAACAGATTGTTGACCAGCGGTTCGGCCACGTCCGCCGACACGGCAGGACGGCGGAGGCCGTCAACTCCCGCCGCAACGAAGATGGACGAAAGCATCGGACGCGCAATGCGTCGTACCAGCACAGTAACCTCCAAGAAGTTCGCGGAAAGTGAAGGGCCCCAGAGCCGACCGGCCTGAGCCAATTCAGTCGGGCTGTTCCCGGAAAGCTCGACTACTAAACATCCGGAAAACGCTCAGTCAGATAGGCGCACCCGGTCGGCGTCGCTTATGCGGCGGTGCACTCAAAACCACACCTTGCGGCCCGCAACCGGCCTGCCTACCGCCCCCAGGATCCACAGCACGGCCCCGGCTACTACGAGGACTATTCCTATTGTCTGCAGAATCGGAACGGCCAGTACGTATCCCAAAACGGCCAGCAGAATGCCCAAAATGATCATGATGTCCCTCTCCTTGCCTAAGGCAACTGGAGCCTTATGTGGGAGGGCATACCCGCTCGGAGTAACACTGAAACATCGACCGTGAGCACCGGAAGCGCGAGGAGTCAGCGTGCGGTGTCATCCCCATCAACGCCCCAGGTCTGCGGCAGCATCGGGCTGGTCCGGCTCTCGGGTGCGTCCCCTGCGAGGGTGGTCAATCCGGCGGCCTCGGTACCCGTCGACGCGGTGCGGACGCCGGCGAAGCCAAGCCTGCCCGCACCCGTGGTGGAGGCTCCCACTGTCACCGGACCGTCAGGGCCGGAGGGGATTTCGGTGTCCAAGGTGGCGTATTCGTGGCGGTAGCCGCGGTCCTCGGCGGTTCCGCGACGGCGCCTACGGCTTCTGGCCTTTCCGGGATTGCAGGCCAGTGCCGCGGCGGCCGCCACCGCACTGCTCGGTGCGTGGGCCACGGCTCCGGTGCTGTGACCCATGGTCGGCCCGAACCCGAATCCGGGACCATCGCCCCGAACCGCGTAACCGAGGCCTTCGGCTCCCGCGGGTGGCGGTGTGGGCGCCGGGGCAGAGCTGGGGGCAACCGTGGAGGTGGATGACGGGGTGGGCGCGGCCGAGCTCGCCGTGGTCACCGTTCCACCGCTCATCGCGACGGCGTTCGGTTGCTCCGCGCGTGGATGGACGACCTCTGCGGGTAGGTCGGCCGGTGGCGCCACCGGCATCTGGGACAGGCTCCCCAAGGTGATGGCGAGCGGGAGCGAGATGCCTGCCGCGGGGCCCAGGATTGCGGCGTAGATAGGCGTTCCCATCACGCCAAATGTTGCGGCATAGGCGAATACGAAGAACAGCGGCTGCCAGGTAACCAGGGCGGCGGCAGGGTTGGTGGAGAAGTCGATAATGATCTGAATGATGGTGCCGACGGGGTCGGTGATCAGTCCCTTGAGCGCGCGATACATGCCTAGGAAGTGTTGGGAATTCGCCAACAGCATCTCAATGGGGTCGTTCGGGTCAGGCACGATGGGCGGCGGCTTGGTGGCGTCCTGGGCCGCGGCCCGTGCGGTGCCATCACTTTCTGGCGAGAGCAGTACCGGTGACGGGAGGGTCGGCGGCGCTGCCGTCACCGAGGTCTCGGCGACGGCCTGATAGGTGCTCATCACGGTGGCGGCCTGTATCCACATCCGAATGTAGTCGGCCTCATTGAGGGCGATCGGAATAGTGTTGATACCAAAGAAATTGGTGGCGATCAGCGCCCCGTGCGTCGCGTGATTGGCGGCGAGTTCGACAAGGGTGGGCATAGTGGCCAGCGCCTCGGAATAGGCCGTCGCCGCCGTCTCTGTTTGCGCCGCGACTCCCGCGCTGGCCGTGCTGGTCTGCTGTAGCCAGCTCAAGTAGGGCACGTGTGCCGCCTGGTATTGCTCTGAGCTGGGGCCATTCCATGAGCCTGCTCGCACCGAGCCCAGCGTCGTGGTGAGTTCCGTTGCTGCGGAGGAGTATTCCGTGCTCAGCGCGCGCCAGGCGTCTGCGGCCGCGAGCAGAGGGCCGGGCCCGGGGCCACTGCTGAGCAAGGCGGAATGTACCTCGGGAGGAGCCGCCATCCATACCGGAGCTGTCATGAGCCGTTGCCTGCGCCGCTGATCGGACCGACTGTGGGGGAATCAGTTTCGCAACTCATCATCTGACCGGTTTCCAGGGCGACGCGCGGGCGGCCCTGGCGCCTCCTCTCCAGTGCTCGCTGACCGGCTATGAAATGGGTCAGCCAACAAAGGTTAGCGTAACCTTCCTTCGATTGGTGGTGTCCCTCGGTGCGGGAGATCTGGTTCCGCTGCGGTGCTGGATATCTGGGTGCCCGGGTACCCGCGCGATGGCGGGCCTGGCCTGCATCTCACGATGCTTACCGAGGCAAGTCCCACTGTCCGAAGTCGGCTGCGAGAACGTCGTCGACGTCCACATGTACGTCCCCGATGAGCGGTCCCGGGGTCGAGGCGGTGTTGACCGCGCTTTGGTACAGCACGGCCGCAGGCTCACGCGCCCCGCCGGACCAGGCACGTGTCTGCCAGGCCCAGCGATACCCGCCGGTCGTTGAGTGCCCGATGACACCGTCGCTGATCGCCCACCCGCACGCGCGGGCGTGACCGTAGATGCCGGTGCGGCGAACGCCCAATACGGCATTGATGCCCTGGAACCATTGAACAGCAACCGTTTTCCAAGTGTTCTGATCGATATCCTCATCGACGCTGAAGAAGATCGGGGCCGAATCCGGTCCTCCCGCGGCGCCGTGCAGCCGCAGGGCGGTCTGCGCATCGGCCACGCCGCCGTCGTAGCCGCGGGTGAAGTCTGATGGGGTGGGCCAGCCCGGCTTGCCGTACTGGTAGCAACTGACGACGTGAAGTCCGACCGCGCGCAGCCCAGCGGCGTAGTCACGGGTGACGGGTTTGAAGTCGAAGGTTGCGCCCGGCCGCAACTCGGACACGTAGACAAGGGCACCGGCGTAGCCCGCGGATTTGATCTGTTCCGGGGTAACCAGACGCTCGGTGAAGTCGATCAGCCGCATACCGTCCGCGAATGCGTGCGGGGCAAGGGCTATCGGAAGACCCGCGAGGATCGGCACGGCCAACGCGTATCGAAGGGCGTCGCGCCGTGAGACCGACAGGTGCATGGCGCGATGGTAGCGGTCCACTGCTTACGCGTGGGGCCTGTTGCGGTGTGGTGATGGGACGATGAACCCATGACCGCAACGCTTGTCGCGAAGAATGTGGCCGGTGGATTCGCCCACCGCACCCTCTTCGAGGCGCTCGACGTGACCGTGGCGCCCGGCGATGTGGTTGGCGTCGTCGGCGCCAACGGTGCCGGCAAGAGCACGCTTCTGCGGATACTTGCCGGGGATCTCGAGCCGCTCGAGGGTTCTGTCAGCGCCGCGCCGGCCGACGCGTTCATCGGGTGGCTCCCGCAGGAGCATGAGCGGGTGCCGGGAGAAACCGTCGCCACCTACATCGCGCGCCGCACGGGATGCACCGAAGCTACGCAAGCCATGGAAGCTGCGGCCGCGGCACTGGCCGACGAGAATCGGAGCCCCTCGGAGATCGATCCGACCGACGCCTACTCGGCCGCGTTCGATCGTTGGCTCGCCTCTGGCGCGGCGGATCTCGACGAACGGTTGCCCGCGGTTCTGGTTGACCTGGGCCTCGGCTCGGATGCGGTGCGTCCGCAGTCGACCCTGATGACTGACCTGTCGGGTGGACAAGCGGCGCGTGTGGGATTGGCGGCGCTGGTGTTGTCGCGGTTCGACGTCGTTCTGCTGGACGAACCGACCAATGATCTCGACCTGGACGGGCTGGCTCGGCTAGAGGAGTTCGTCCGGGATCTGCGTGGTGGCGTGGTGTTGGTGAGTCACGATCGCGAGTTTCTTGCGCGCAGCGTCACCCACGTTCTCGAACTGGACTTGGCGCAGAACACCACCACCGTCTTCGGTGGCGGTTACGAAAGTTATCTGGAAGAGCGTGCGGTTGGTCGGCGGCATCGACGCGAACAGTATGAAGAGTTCGCCGAGAAAAAGGCTGACCTTGTTGCGCGCGCACGTACTCAACGGGAATGGTCGAGCCAGGGTGTGCGCAACGCTATGCGTAAGGCCCCCGATAACGACAAGATCCGGCGTCGCGCGGCCTCCGAGTCCAGCGAGAAGCAGGCGCAGAAGGTTCGGCAGATGGAGAGTCGGATCGCCCGGCTCGAGGAGGTCGTGGAACCCCGTAAGGAATGGGTGCTCGAGTTCACCATCGGTGCAGCGCCCAGATCGAGCTCTGTCGTCGCGACTCTCGATAATGCCGTTGTGCGACAAGGGGATTTCGTTCTCGGGCCGGTGTCGCTTCAGGTTGATACCGGTGAGCGGATCGGCATCACGGGCCCCAACGGGGCAGGAAAGTCCACCTTGCTCCGCCTGCTCTTGGGGCGCCAGCAGCCCGACGAGGGCCGCGCGAGTATGGGTGCAAACGTTGCGATCGGCGAGATCGACCAGGCGCGTGCGGATTTCACCGGAACGGACAGGCTCGTCGATCGCTTTGAGCAGCGGGTGCCGGCGTGGTCGACGGCCGATGTGCGCACCCTGCTCGCTAAGTTCGGTCTGCGCGCCGATCATGTGGAACGCCGGGTGGGCGAGCTTTCGCCCGGTGAGCGGACCCGGGCAGGCCTAGCGCTGCTACAGGCGTGCGGCACGAACGTGTTGGTTCTGGACGAGCCCACTAACCATCTCGACCTCGCCGCCATCGAGCAGCTCGAGGAGGCGCTCGAGACCTATGACGGTGCGTTGTTGTTGGTGACGCATGACCGCCGGATGCTGCAGAACGTTCGGTTGGACCGTTCGTGGATGGTTGACAACGGTGGAGTGACCGAGCTTTAGTCGTAGATTCAAGTACTTTGCTGTACCTGCCATCCGTCGGCCCTTCCGCGTCCGCTGGCCCGAGGGTTGCGGCACGTGTCGAGCGCCAGGGCCTCGCACAGTGAGGAATGGGCGTAGCCAGTATCTATTGATCTTTTCGGGTCGGAGAGACGGTGCGCGGGCATGCGGTCAGGGACTCACGTCACGCCGGTTTTCCCTAGGGTATCCGGCATCGGTATTGACGTAGCTGAAAAGTATTGTCGCCGTAATCCAGAACTGCTAGCGTCCAAGTCTTAGGGAGCTCCGCGCTTCTGTACCAACGTTCCGTACGACAGCAAGGGGACGTTCATGAGTACTGCGTCCGAGCGTGCGGCACGTCTGGACCTGGTGGCGCGCTTGAAGTCGTCCTATCCGGAGATCGTGGATGCGCCGACTCCCGATCTCATCGATCACAACTACTTCACCGCGTACATGAAGACCTCGCATGACGTCGGTGGCGAGCCGGATGCACCCATCAAGTACGAGAACAAGCAATACGAGAAGTGGGAGGAACTGACCTACGTCATGTGCGAAGTCCTGGCATGGCGCGGGATCTGGCTTTCGGAGGAGCGGCGCCGGATCGGGAACGTCGACGTGGGTCGCACTATCTACCTCGGGCTTCCGTACTACGCGCGCTGGCTGTGGGCGGTCGGCCGGGTGCTGGTGGAAAAGCATCACATCAGCCTGGGGGAGCTGAACGACCGGATGCTGGAGGTCAAGACTCGGTATGCCGGAGGCCTGGAAGGCAGGACTCCGGAAGCGCGGCCAAAGTGCGAAGGCGACGGCGCCCAGGTGAGGCGCAACGCGCACCACATCGAAGCGGTCGGCAAGGGCGACCCGCAGGTTTATGCCGGGAAGGCGGGCAAGCCCCGGTTTCATGTGGGCGACGCAGTCGTCGTGCGTGAGGAGCCTGCGCTGTTCTACACCCGCACACCGGAATACGTTCGGGGCGCCACCGGCGAGATCGCGGCCGTCGCATATGAGACCCCTGCGGCGGAGGATGAGACATGGGATCGCCCGGACGCCACGCCCGAATGGATGTACATCGTGCGGTTCAACCAGTCCAAGCTGTGGCACGGCTATACCGGGGCCGCGATCGACACCCTGCAGACGGAGCTTCCTGAGCGGGCTTTGAAGGCAGCCAGTTAGACCTATCCGGATCGAGAGGGATCAGCGCCATGACCAACGATCACGATCACACTCGCACTGTTGCCCCCATGGTGGACGAGATCACCGACTTCGAGGTCCTGGAGATCGCGTTGCGCGAATTGTGTATCGAGAAGGGAATTTTCACCGCCGAGGATCATCGGCGCTTCACCGAGTTCGCCGAGCAGATCGGTCCAACTCCTGCCGCGCGTCTGGTGGCCCGGGCGTGGCTCGATCCGGAATTCAAGGAACTCGCACTCACCGCACCGATGGACGCCAGCAAGGAGGTCGGTGTCGATTGGTTCGAGCCGACCGGGTGGGGCACCCCCAGCGACTTCATGGCATTTCAAATATTGGCGAACACGCCGACGTTGCACCATGTCATCGTCTGCGCCTTGTGTTCCTGCTACCCGCGACCGATCCTGGGAAATTCCCCCGAGTGGTACCGCACACCCAACTACCGCCGCCGACTTGTCCGCTGGCCGCGTCAGGTGCTCTCCGAGTTCGGGCTCAACCTGCCCGACGACGTTGAGGTCCGGGTGGAGGATTCCAATCAGAAGCATCGGTTCATGGTGATGCCCATGCGTCCGGACGGCACTGAGGGCTGGGATGAGGATCAGTTGGTCGAGATCATTACCCGTGACTGTTTGATCGGCGTCGCCCTGCCAACGGTCGGCGTCACCACCAACGTCATCGTCGATACTCGTCCGGCCGTCCATCCGTAACCGAGTGAGAGCCGAAACATCATGGAGACAGAGGGTCTGGGCTCGGCCGGAGGAGTTGTCAGCGAGTCTCTGCAGGACATTGTGCGGCGTCATCAGGTCTGGCCGGAGATGGCGGCAAAGTACGGAGTCGCAAACCCCGTACCGCCATGGAAGACCAGTCTGGATGGCCTCTGCGATGCGCTCGACCACGCCGCCTGCGGCGATGTCCCTACCTTCAAAGAGCGGAGGGATGAGGAGGACGCGCTTTCGGCCTCCCTGTATTCCAGCCTGCCCTATCCCGAGAGTCAGCTGGTGTCACTCGCGCACTCGCTGGTCGCCCGCGGCGTCATCGACGATGCCGAGCTTCGGCGACGGCTCGCGAGCGTTCGCGCCCGGCTCGAAGCCTGAACTGGGGATACCG